>CAZHRO010000043.1:0-7036 GCA_964535045.1 uncultured Dehalococcoidales bacterium
TACGTCGAGCTCTCGACCGCCTTTCCCCCGGATTATCCCCTGGTGTTCTTGGGCAGAGGCTGTCTTCTCAGAACTCGCCAGCATAGGGCATTGGGTTCGGCACAGACTCCTATTGTCGCGTGTCCGGAAGTCCAGTATTCGGTGACACTCCTTCCCCAGCACCTCACTTCGGCTGTAACCGGTTAGCTTTTCCATCGCCAGGTTAAAGCCAGTGATTCGGCGTTGAGAGTCTATACTTATGATACCGTCGGCACTGCTTTCCAGAATGGACTCGATTCTTTGCTTCTCCCTGGCCAGAAAGTACGCCAGTTTAGCATTCTGCACGGCAACGGCCGCTTGCTCGGCAAAGGCAGCCAGAATGGGTTGGTCTGCCTTAGAAAAGGGGAGTGAGCTTAAGGGACGAAGGATATAGATTAGACCCATCCACCTTCCTCTGATTTGAAGCGGCAGGGCGATTATAGGGTCCTGCCTGACACCTCCGTTAGATAGTGGCAGAGCGGCGCTGGGAAGAAGTTCAGAAAGGAGATTGAAGCTGACCTTGCTGCCAGCAAGGTCAGGAGCGATCTCGGTAAGGATTGACTCGAGTTGAGCTAGTGAATTGGCATCCATACTGCAAGAAACGTCGACAACGAAGCGACGTTCGGCTTCATTCCAGGTGGCTATCACACCAGAGCTACCGCGCAAGGCCTTAACCGCATTCCTCAAAATGAACTCCAGCGTTGCCTTAAGGTCAATCTCTTCTACTGTTGTTTTGGGAATCTCTACCACTGGTTTTTGAGACCTCGTTAGTCAAGATTTCGCAGCTCTAACGCAGTTCTAACGCTTCTCTAACGTCATTCTAATACAAGTATACTTAAAATGAAACCAGCAGTCGAAGTTTAGGCTGCTAAGTTGTGCGACCAGAGGAGAATACAAGCTTGAACAGCACCTGGCTCTCAAGGAGGGAAAAGTGGTTACCGAATTCAATCTAATTCTCTCACGCTTAGAAAATGAACGAAAGCGGTTAAGCGAAGAACTCGAACGATTAGGGGCTAGCGTTGTCTCTTCACAGGAGAGGCGAGAGGAAGAGGCTATCGAGAACTATGAATTGGAAAAACAGCTGATCCTTAAAGAGCAAATGGAGGACAACCTGACTGAGGTCGAGAACGCCTTACGCAGGTTGGAGCGGGGAACCTACGGGCTGTGTGAGAACTGTGGTCGGCGTATCGACCCGGCACGACTGGAGGTAATCCCCCAGGCCAGTTTATGTCTGGATTGTAAGGCTGCTCAAGCAAAGAGTAAACAGCCAGTTCATCCCCATGTATTATCCAGGTCACCGTGAATCGAGTGATTACATCCGATGAATGTGCTCTGGGACATTGGAGAGGGAAGAGAAGTATGAGTGGATCTGGACGGACCTATGGAACGAAGATAAGCACACATGCCGAAAGGAGGTATCAAAGTTGTGGCAAGCCAATGCATGTCCATGGTGTGGACGTGATGTCTTTCGCTATCAGAACATAAATGGCATCCGGTACGAGCAATGCTTTCGGTGTGGCTATCGTGCCAAGCTCGGAAACATGATTGAAGTACAGCATTCGACCAGCGATGACTGTTGCGGGCAAGCCAGGGAAGCTAACCTGGTTAACAAATATAATAGAAGGAGGTGCAGCAATGACTATGGTACGCTGGGAACCATTCCGGGAAATGATGAGCTTGAGGAATGCTATGGACAGGCTGTTTGAAGAGAGCTTCGTCAGGCCATCGCATATGTGGTCGGAGGTGGGAATAGGTGATTTGCCGGTTGATATGTACCAAACCGCCGACAATGTGGTGGTAAAAGCAGCTCTACCCGGGGTAAAGCCAGAGGAGGTTGATGTCACCATTACCGGAGACACGCTCACGATCAAGGGAGAGCACAAGGAGGAGCGGGAGGCCAAACAGGAGGACTACTTCTATAAGGAGCATCGTTACGGTGCCTTCAGTCGTTCGGTGGCCATACCTGTACAGGTCAAGAGCGACAAGGCCGAGGCAGTCTTCGAAAATGGCATCCTCACTCTGACGTTACCCAAGGCTGAGGAGGTAAAACCCAAACAGATTAAGGTTAAACCGAAAGCAATGATCGAAGGTGCCAAGAAATAGCTCTTTGAGTGCCTTCCCTGGCTTGCCCAGGACTGCTCAGAGAAGTCGGGATGTATGTGAGGTAACAACAATGCGTATTGCTATGATTTCCCCCCTGGAGATGAGGGTACCGCCGGTAGCCTACGGCGGGACTGAATTGGTAGTGAGTCTGCTTACCGAGGAGCTGGTAAAGAGGGGACATGATGTAACTCTTTTTGCCAGCGGTGACTCGATTACCAAAGCCAAGCTTGTATCAGTATGCCCCCGCTTCTTAAGGGGTTCAAATAGAGACGGGGATATCCTTAACATGCTTAACGTCGTGTCCTGTCTCGAACAATCCAATAATTTTGATATCATCCATAATCATACCTGCTTCGAAGGCTTGGCCACAGCCGGCTTGGTAAAGACACCGATGCTCACAACCCTGCATGGAGGACTCAAGGGGGACTGGCTTGAGCTGTTTGCCCACTACAAAGGCTGGTATAACACTATCAGCTACTCGGCGAAGTCTCTACTGCCAGAAAAGGAGCGGTTTGTTGGTGTTATTTACAATGCGATCGATGTCAAGTCCTACCCCTTTAACCGGTTCAGCCGGAAGTCCTACCTTCTTTTTCTCAGCCGCATAAGCTATGAGAAGGGACCGCATCTAGCTATCGAGGTGGCAAAAAGGTCACGGCGGAGGTTGGTAATCGCGGGCAACGTCCACCCCAGCGACGAAGAATACTTTCGTACCATGGTCATGCCTGCGGTGGATGGTATCAAGATTCAGTATGTAGGCGAGGCGGACTACTACCGCAAGCGTGAGCTGATGTCACAGGCATACTGCCTTCTGGCACCAATTACCTGGCCGGAGCCCTTCGGATTATTCTTTATTGAAGCTATGGCCTGCGGCACGCCGGTGGTTGTCTTCAACCGGGGCTCGGCACCGGAAATAGTGAAACATGGTGAGACCGGATTCGTGGTCGACACAATTGATGAGATGGTAGATGCGGTGGACCATATCTACCAGATAGACCGAAGGCAGTGCCGCCAATATGTAGAGGATAGGTTCGATATGCCCCGTCTGGCAGATGACTATCTCAGGGCTTACCAGCAAATACTATCTGAAACCTGTGGCACAAGGAGAACTGCGACAGCTGCAATTCTTGAACGCTCTATCGAACATACTGCTGAGCTTTCCCTGGTTAACAAGACCCCAGACAGGATTGCAACGCCAACAAACTAAGAGCCGGAGAGACTAATATCAAGATGTCACTAACTAGCATCAGTTACGGAGGGTGATAGTGATGTCGCCTGAATCTCAGACACCAGATTTTGCCTTTGAACAAACTATTTATAATCGTCTTAATGAGCACGGTCTACTTGAGGTTTCAGACCTTGAAATGCGGGTGAGGCAGGGCATCGCCTATATCAAGGGGTTTACCGCCAACCTGAAGCAGAAGAGGCAGGTTGGAGAAATAGCCAGTCAGGTAGAAGGTATTCGTGATGTGGTCAACATGCTGAGGGTAACGCCTCTGCCAGTGATGGATGACAGGAGTCTGGAAAAGCATATCAGACGAACCCTGTCCCGGAATCCCAGGATAGAAGACGCCGGGATTTCGGTAGAGGTATTGAGCGGACGCGTCTATCTTAGTGGTTTTGTCAAAACGGCCGATGAGAAACGCCTTATCGAGAATGAAATATGGGCGGTTCCCGGAATCACGAATATTACTAACAGGATTAAAGTACTTTCAGCCCCCTTCCGGAGTGAGGCGCAGTGTGCTGGAGAGATATTGCAGGGCTTTTCTGACTGCCTCGGTCTGGATCTGTCGAGAATATCAGTTGATTTCCGGGATGGTGTTGTCCATCTCCGCGGTACCGTACCAACAGACTATCTCAAAGAAGCTGCCGAGGAACTGGCCAGCTGGACACCATCAGTAACCAGGGTTGTCAATGAGCTCGAAGTGCAGGAGCTGCCGGAGTCCAGGGGATATACACCGCCTGGATTGGCCGGGGCACTTGCCGAAGATTGCTCCCGAAATACGGGAACGACCGATTCAAAAGCTTTTGCCGCGGGAGGCGGTATCTATCCAGCAACTACCAGGAGTAGCTCTAATGCCAGTAAAGCGACAAACTAACCGTAATGCCAGATTTTCCCGCCGTGGTTACCTGCTGCCCCAGGGCGAGCCGGTAGCTCTTTCCGATATCCGCGATGCCCTTGTTATTAAGGAGGGTGACCTCTTCCTGATGACCGATGTGGAGGGGAATGTGCCCGGGAACAGCATGGCTGGCTACGGGCTTTACAAGGGTGATACCAGATACCTGTCGGTGTATGACCTGTCGTTTGACGGGATAAGACCCGTGGTGCTGCTATCTACCGCTGAGTTAGGATACAGCTCTGAACATCACCTCACTAATCCGCCTATTTCAACGGCGGAAGGCCGAAGTCTACCCAAGGAAAGCCTCGAGGTGAGACGGCAGCGGCTCATCAACGAGTATCTTCTGGAAAGTATTCAGGTAACCAACTTCAGCATCTTCCGGGCTGTAGTTAATCTGTGTTTTGAATTTGATGCTGACTTTGTAGATATTTTTGAAGTCAGAGGTCAGAAAAGGCCGCGGCGGGGTAAAGTGTCCAGTCCAGTTGTGGAGAAGGATAGGGTCACCTTTAAATATAAGGGCCTGGACGGTGTAGTAAGGAGCACCGAAATAAGGTTTACACCACCCCCGCAACAAATCTGGGACAACGGAGCCCTTTTCACTCTCTCGCTGGGGCATCAGGAGGGTGCCAGCATCACGGTGACCATCAACACTGATGGCATGCATGGCGGTGGCCATTTCCCGACTGACTTCGCCAAGCAGACTGTCTCCCATCGCGAATGGCTCAACTCATGCACCCGGGTCTTTACCAGCAACGAGTTTTTTAACGCCATGCTCGAGCGCTCGCTGGGCGACATCAGGCTGCTTACGACCGACAGCAACGGTGGCCGCTTTGTCATGGCCGGTACCCCGTGGTTCAACTGCCTGTTCGGCCGCGACAGCATTATTACTTCACTGCAGATGCTGGCATTCAACCCTGAGATAGCCCGAAGTACCCTTCGCTTCCTGGCCCGGTGGCAGGGTAGAGAAATAGATGTCTGGCAGGACGAGGAGCCAGGGAAAATACTGCACGAGTTGAGGACGGGTGAGATGGCGTCTCTTGGTGAAATCCCCATGAACCCCTATTACGGGTCTGTCGACGCTACCCCGCTTTTCCTCATGCTCGCCGCTGAGTATGTTGCCTGGACCGGAGACCTGGAATTGGTGCGGGAGCTTGAGCCCAACCTTATGGCGGCGCTGGAGTGGATTGATAAATATGGTGACTCTGATAAGTGCGGCTACATCGAATACTGCAAGCGTTCACCCAAAGGGCTGCTCAATCAGGGATGGAAAGACTCGCGAAATGGCATCGTTAATGGGGATGGAACACTGGCCAAGCCACCCATTGCTCTCGTGGAGGTACAGGGCTATGTCTATGCTGCCAAAAGTGGCATGGCGCGGCTTCTTTATTTGCTGGGGAGGAAAGATCTAGGACGGAAGCTGCAACGTGAGGCAACAGCCCTTAAGACGAGGTTTAATCTCGACTTCTGGCTTGAAGACGAGGAATTCTACGCCCTGGCTCTAGGGGCTGGCAAGGAGCCAGTCCGAAGCATAACCTCCAACCCCGGCCAGTGCCTCTGGACAGGGATAGTAGATAGAGATAAGGCAGCCAGAGTAGTCGAGAGGCTTTTCTCAAATGATATGTTCTCCGGCTGGGGAATCAGAACACTCAGCAGCCAGGCGGCTCGCTACAATCCCCTGGGCTATCATCTTGGTAGCATCTGGCCTCATGATAACTCACTGATAGGCATGGGGCTGAAGCGTTATGGCTTCGAGGATGAATTGAACGAACTGGCCACAGCTCTCTATGACTGCTGTCGCTCTCTTGACTACCACCGCCTGCCTGAGCTCTTCAGCGGTGTTCCTCGTACGGCTTACAGTCTGCCGGTACGTTACCCTGTCGCCTGTCGTCCTCAGGCATGGGCAGCGGGGAGCCTGCCTTTACTCTTTCAGGCTATTCTAGGTCTTGTACCCGATGCCCCGAAAAAAGAACTCAGGATTGTTCGACCCAGGTTGCCCTACTGGCTGGAACAGGTCGAGGTGAGAAAACTGCAGATAGGCGGTAGCTCCATTGATTTGCTCTTCGAGAAGCGCATAGGGCGAACAAAGGTATCCGTGCTCAACAATGGCGGGATTAGAGTATTAATGACCCGGAAATAGGCAGGGTCAAAATGAATAAATGAATGCGCAAGGAGATAACAGGTGTGGAAGTAAAATCAGTTCACCAAGTTTTTTGGAACTGAATAAACTTAAAACTTAAGTTCACTGGCTGGAGGTTAATGTATGCCAATCTATGAGTACGAATGCACGAAATGCTCACACAGGTTCGAGGTGAGAATGGGCTTTAACGATAACGGAGGTGTCTCATGTCCTCAGTGTCAGGGTGAAGCCCGTCGCCTTTTCTCACCGGTGCCCATAATCTTCAAAGGTTCCGGATTCTACGTTACGGACAGTCGGAGAAACCGCAGCCGTCCGTCCGACGAGAGTAAGGCTGACAAAGTAGAATCGGGTAACAAACCCAAAAGCAACTAGTCTCTGAATATTAAAGCTGTGATAGGGAATGGAGTATGACCACGGAAACAGTAAAGAGGAACCAAACAGAAGCAAAGGAGACCAGAGAAGTCACTTTCAGGTGTAAGTATTGCGGCAGGACCTGGCCACTTGCTGACATGAAAACTCTAACCCGGTTCTTTCCCCCGCTTATAGCCTGTCGGGATTGCGCGGAGAAAATGCAGTAGAGGTGCAAAACGATAGAGATGTTTGCGAGGAGCACGGTGAAGCGAGACTACTACGAAGTTCTCGGCATTGATAGAAATGCCGA
>CAZHRO010000044.1:0-6959 GCA_964535045.1 uncultured Dehalococcoidales bacterium
GAGCTGGCCGGCTGGGAGATTCTGGTTGGTCCCCGGGAGGGGGCTCATATTCCAGCCTATCTCAAGACGTGGCAGTCCTAAGGAGGTAATAGATGATCCTTATCGGCGAAAACATAAACATTATGTCCAAGACTATTGGCCCGGCGATTAAGGCAAGAAACCCGGGACCGATTCAGGAACTGGCCAAAACCGAAGCTGAGTCGGGGGTGGATTATCTTGACCTCAACATCGGCCCGGCTCGGAAGGCAGGCGGTGAGATGATGGAGTGGGTGGTTAACACCGTTCAGGAAGTTACCGATAAGACACTCTCTCTAGATACTACTAACCCGATAGCTATGGAAGCCGGCCTCAGGGCATGCAAAGATAGGGCGCTGATAAATTCTATCGCCCCGGCACGTGTGGATGAAGAACTGCCTCTGGTCAAGAAGTACAACGCGTCTATGATTGGACTTCTCTGGGGACTGGATGGTATGCCCCGGGATGCTAACGAAAGGGCGCTTATTGCGGTTGACCTCATCTACAAAGCCAATGAAGCGGGTATTCCTAACGAGGACATCTGGATTGACCCGATTGTGAGCCCGGTATCGGTTGAGATAAATCAGGTGAAGGCCTGTCTTGAGTTTATGAGTATGCTGGGCGAGATTGCCCCGGGTTGTAAGTCTACGGTGGGGCTGTCTAATATCTCTAACGGTACGCCAGCTAACCTGAGACCCTATCTTAATCAGACCTATCTCATAATGCTGATGCGCTACGGGCTGTATTCGGCGATTGTTGATGCCTTTGATTCCGAGCTCATCAAGATTGCCAGGGGTGAGAGGCCCCAGATTGTTGACCTGGTGCATCGGGTAATGGATGGTGACAAGCCGGACCCTGCCTCACTGAGTGAAGAGGAGCAGAAGTACGTGAAGACGGTGAGGATTCTTACCGGAGAGTCCCTCTATTCTCATTCGTGGCTTGAAGTCTGAAGATGGAATTTAATGACTAAAGAATTTTACAGCAATTTAATTGCCTAGAGTGTTTGCTCTAACTAGGCAGTAATTCCAGCCAGCCGTGGGGTTTTGTTTACATCTCGCAATGTGCCGGAAAAATCGATTGGAAAGGTGGCCGTAGTATGCATGCAACAATCCAAAAGCCTTTCAAGGAAATTTTAGAGATGTTAGAGGGTGAAAATAGGGTTTTTATTGTAGGTTGCGGTAATTGTGCTCGAAAGTGCCAATCGGGTGGTGAACCTGAGGTAGCCGCGATGAAGGAGCGTCTGGAAAAAGCCGGGAAGACCGTCAGCGGGACGTTCGTTCCTGACGGCACCTGCTCCCTAACTGAAGTCAGTGGTCTGGTAAAAGATAATCAGGCTGCTATTGATGAGGCGGAGTCAATGCTCATTCTGGCCTGTGGTCAGGGAGTACACACCGTAGTCGATGCTACCGGAAAGATTGTGCATCCTGGCTGCAATACTATTTTTGGCGGTGAGACACTAAAACCAGGTGATGTCCGTGAATACTGCCAGCTATGTGGCGAGTGTATTATCGATGCCTATGGCGGCCTTTGTCCGCTAACCCTGTGTGCCAAGGGCCTCCTTAATGGCGCCTGTGGCGGATCGAAGAATGGTAAGTGTGAGGTTGACCCGGAAAGGGATTGTGGCTGGAACCTTATCTATGAGAGGTTGAGGGCGATAGGTAAGCTAGATACCCTGTATCAATACAGGGAGCCCAAGGACTACCGAAAGGCAGCCAGGTCCCGGCGGCTGACGGTTACTGACGGTGTTGCCGTTTTCAGATTTGACGGCAATACTTATTCCCCTCATGAATTACAACAGGAAGGAGCCGGCGCACCGAAGTAAGTCCGCTCCAATCTAAACAGTGATAACGATGTAAACTGACTGAAGGGGGAAGATAAAGTGAGTTTGAAGTCTCAACTGGAGGCAGGAAAGTTTGTAATAACCGCTGAGGTTGGCCCGCTAAAAGGCACTGATACCACTGAGGTCAAGGAGGTGGCGGAGCTCCTGCGCGGGAGGATAGATGCAGCCAATGTCACTGACCAGCAGAGCTCAGTGATGCGACTGGGGTCACTGGCAACCTGTCATCTGCTCAAGGAGGCTGGTCTTGAGCCAGTGTTCCAGGTGACCTGCCGGGATAGAAACCGAATCGCCCTGCAATCGGACCTCCTGAGCGCGTCTGTCCTGGGGGTGGAAAACGTCCTGGCGATTACCGGCGACCTGCCCTCGCTGGGTGACCATCCGCAGGCTAAGCCGGTTTATGATATAGATTCGGTGCAGCTACTGGCGGTCATAGGACGGTTAAATGAAGGCTACGATATGGTGGGTGGTGAGCTTCAGGGCAAGCCTAATTTCTACCCCGGGGCGGTGGTAAACCCGGGGGCTGATACTGAGGCGGCTTTTGAGCTTCAGCTGATTAAGATGGAAAAGAAGATCAAGTCGGGAGCCCGGTTCTTTCAGACTCAGGCCATCTATGATGTCGATGTTTTTGCTGGGTTTATGAAGAGGGTGGAGGGCTTTGGTGTTCCCATCCTGGCGGGCATAATACCCCTGAAATCAGCCGGTATGGCCAAGTATATGAACAAGAACGTGGCTGGTGTCTCCGTGCCGGAAGAGCTTATCGAGCAGATGGCCAGCGCTGAAGATAGAGCCAAAACTGGAATTGAAATTGCCGCCAGGCTAATCAAAGAGCTTAAGGGCATGTGCCAGGGGGTTCATATCATGCCTATCGGCTGGGAGAAGAAGGTGCCGGCCATACTGGATGCGGCGGGACTGTAGAGGTTCGACCAGGGGCTAATACCGATTTCGGCATGGAAAACAAGCGTTTCTCGCTACCGAGCCAGCGTAACTATGAGTATGCCTACAACCTGGCCTATAAGCTGGCCCGTGAAGAGTTAGCCAGAATTCAGGATGTAGCGCAGCAGTGCCGCCGGAGCGGTGCCCGTTATCAGGAGGTGGGCTCCCAGAGGCTAATCACCCTGGAGCACCTTAACCGCTCATATCAAATCACCCTGCCCGATATTGACGTCACCTTGGTGGATAGCCAGGAGGCGGTACCGCTCAAGACCAAGGTACTTCTGCTACATTATTTCATCCGAGCCCGGGGTATCCCCCTTTCCGGTAAGATGATTACCTTTAAGGAGTTGCCGGGGGGGGCTAGCTACTTTCCAACCTTCACTAAGAGGACTATAGACCCACTGCTAAAGCATTTTGGCAGGGAGCCTCAACGACTGCTGGAGACAGCCCGGAAGCTTGGCGGTCGAAAAACAGATTACGGGGATGTGGCAGTAACAATTGATGCTTTCCGTTACGTGCCGCTAACCATCATTCTGTGGCGGGGTGATGTGGAGTTTAGCCCCTCGGCAAGCATCATGTTTGACGCTACGATTAGTGATTATCTCGCCATTGAGGACATAGTCGTGGTGTGCGAAACTATTGCCTGGACACTGGTCAGGTCTTCCCGGCTGGCCTAGAGCTTCTCAATTCTTACGGCACAGACCTTGTATTCCGGTATTTTTGAGACCGGGTCAAGAGCAGGATTGGTGAGCATGTTGGCGGGGCTTTCAGCAAAGTGAAAGGTCATGAAGACGACACCGGGTTGCGAGACCCCGGTTACCCTGGCTTTAGCGGTTATCTCTCCCCGCCGTGAGCTTACCTTTACCGTTTCACCGTCGGATATACCCAGAGCTTTCGCATCCGCGGGGCTTATTTCCACCAGTCCTTCACCCATGAATTCGTTCAGCCCGGCTACCTTACGGCTTACGGTGCCGGTATGCCAGTGAAACAGGCTGCGTCCGGTGGTCAGTATCAAGGGGTACTCATCATCGGGAAGCTCCTTCGGCGGCTTGTACTCCAGGGGTATGAATTGTCCCCTCCCCCGGGTGAACTGCTGGGTGTGGAGTATGGGGGTGCCGGGGTGTTCCGGGGTGGGGCAGGGCCACTGCAGTCCGCCAGATTCCAGACGCTCGTAGCTAATACCGCCGTAAATGGGTGTCAGCCTGGCGATTTCATCCATAATCTCGCCGGGGTGGCTGAAATCAAAGCCCCGGGCTCCCATCCTCCGGGCAATCTGGCAGGTAATAAGCCAGTCAGGACGACAGTCAGCCGGGGGCTCTACTGCTTTCCTTACCCGCTGTATCCGCCGCTCGGTATTGGTGAAGGTGCCGTCTTTCTCGGCAAAGCTGGCTGCGGGCAGTACAACATCGGCCAGCTTGGCTGTCTCCGATAGGAAAATATCCTGAACCACCAGAAACTCTAACTTGGCTAAGGCCTCCTGGGCATGGCTGGCATCCGGCTCAGAGAGTGCCGGGTTTTCTCCCATAAGATAGACTGCCTTGAGCTTCGTGCCGGCAAGCTCAATCATCTCTGTAATGGTCAGTCCCGGGTGGGGGGATAGTGAGCTGCCCCAGGCAGCCTCAAACTTGGCTTTTACCTTCGGGTCAGCTACGGCCTGGTAGCCGGGGTAGACATTGGGCAGGGCACCGAGGTCGCAGGCACCCTGTACGTTATTCTGGCCGCGGAGTGGATTTACGCCGGTTGATGGTTTACCGACATTACCGGTGAGCATAGCCAGGTTGGCGGTAGCGATTACATTATCGGTGCCGTGGGAGTGCTGGGTGATACCCATAGCGTAGAGGATAGTTGACGGCTTATGGGTAGCGTACAACCGGGCAGCTTCAGCTATCTTATCCCTGGGCACGCCGGTAATTTGTTCTGCGGTAGCGAGGTCAAAATTTTCAAGCGACTCCCTGAAAGCATCAAAGTTTTCACAGCGCTTTTGTATGAATTCTGAGTCAAGCAGCCCCTCATCTACAATGACCCGCATCATACCCATGAGCAGGGCGACGTCGGTACCCGGGTTATGACCCAGCCAGAGTTCAGCATCGCGAACCAGCTCAATCTCCCTGGGGTTAGCCACGATGAGCCTGGCTCCCCGCCGCACCGCCCTTCTCACCTCAAAGCCAATTATCGGGTGGGCCGAGGTGGTGTTGGTCCCAATCGCCAGGATACATTGGGCACCAGTAATCTCGTTAATGGAATTCGTCATGGCACCGCTGCCGAAGCTCTTTACCAGGCCGGCGACAGTGGGAGAGTGACAGAGGCGGGCGCAGTGGTCAACGTTGTTGGTGCCCAGCACCGCTCGAGCCAGTTTCTGAATGACATAGTTCTCCTCGTTGGTGCACTTGGCTGAAGAGATTACAGCAACTTCCTTTCCTCCATACGACGCTAGTCGGTCGGCAACCAGGTCTAAGGCTTCATCCCAGGTTGCCTCGGTAAACTCGCCGTTATGCTTGATGAGGGGGGTGGTCAGGCGCTCCGGATGATGCACAAATTCATTAATGCCGTAGCGGCCCTTAACGCAGAGCCGCCCCTGGCTCGCCGGGTTATCCTTATCACCCCTGATAGAGACGATGCGCCCGTTGCGAACACCGAGATAGATTCCGCAGCCAACACCGCAGTAGGGGCAGGTAGTGGCTACTTCGCCGGTCAGCGGCTTGATATTCTTGGGAGCCAGAGCACCGACGGGGCAGTGAACGACGCATTCACCACAGGAGCGGCAGATTGAATCCATCAGCAGCTTATCACCGAAGGTAGCTACCTTAGCTTCATAGCCGCGGTAGGCTAGTTCGATGGCTCCGACGCAGGTTATCTCGCTACAGGTGCGGGTGCAGCGGGCACAGAGGATGCATTTATTTCGGTCAAGCTCAAAGAAGGGGTTAGACGTGTCAACCGGAAATACCCGCTCTGTTTTGCGTAGCGGCTGTTCCGTAATGCCGAGGTAAGCGGCTACCTTCTGGAGCTCACACTGCTGATTTTGGGGGCAGGTGAGGCACTCTACCGGGTGGTCAGCTATAAGCAGCTCGACAACCGTAGTCCGCACCTCATTAACGGCGGGCGTCTCAGTACGTACCACCATACCATCAGTAGCCGGGGTGGTGCAGGCGGTGGGCAGACCACGCATGCCCTCAATCTCGACCACGCACAGACGGCACCCGCCGTATGGTTCCAGGTCAGGGTCGGCACATAGAGTAGGAATATAGATACCAGCCGCCTGAGCCGCCTCGAGAACCGTCATCCCCTTCTCAGCGGTAACTGATTGACCGTTAATGGTCAGGGTAATCTGTTCCTGTGGTATCTTACTCACGGCGTGTCGTTTCCCTTACTTGATTTTGACGCTGTCACCGGAATCGGTTCGGCCGGGGTTTCTATCTTCTCTGCGGAGACCTTAGCCACCGCGTTAAACCGCGGCGGGCAGACCTCAAAGCAGACTCCGCACTTAATGCACTTACTCTGGTCAACAGCATGTACCCAGCCGATAACGTTCACTGACTGTTCGGTCTTATATATTGCCCCGGATGGGCAGCTGACGCGGCACTTATCACATCCTTGGCAGCTATCAGGCAGGATATAATAGGTAATAAGAGCCGTGCAGACTAAAGCCCGACACTTTTTCTGAGTTATGTGCTCTTCATACTCATCCCGGAAGTAGCGAAGCGTGGTCAGGACGGGGTTGGGTGCGGTCCCGCCGAGAGCGCAGAGTGAGCCGGCTTTAACTGAGTTAGCAAGTCTGGTAAGCAGGTCAACGTGTTCGGGCTTGCCGCTGCCGTTGCTGATGTCCTCCAGGATACCCAGCATCTGCTTGGTGCCCAGGCGGCAGGGTACGCATTTACCACACGACTCCGCCTGGGTGAAGGTGAGGAAGTAGCGGGCGGTATCAACAATACAGTTGTCTTCATCGAGGACTATCATGCCTCCGGAGCCCATGATGGAGCCGGCCTGAGTTAGCGAGTCGTAATCAACCGGCAGGTCAAGCAGGCTTTCCGGCAGGCAGCCGCCGGAGGGCCCCCCGGTCTGGACCGCCTTGAAGCGTTTACCGTCGGGGATGCCGCCGCCAATGCCGTAGACTATTTCCTTGAGCGTAATACCCATGGGCACCTCAATAAGCCCGGTGCGGTTTATCTTGCCG
>CAZHRO010000045.1:0-6958 GCA_964535045.1 uncultured Dehalococcoidales bacterium
GTAGAGGGTGGGTAGCGTCTGTTTCCGTCCTGTATCCGCCTCGGGAGCGGCTACTCCGTCCCCCATATTTCGCATTCTGGACAGGTTCCGGGGAACGCTGATACTTGATGAAGCCGACTTTAAGGACTCGTCGGCCTGGGTGGAGATGGGCAAGGTCTTAAACAACGGTTATACGCATATTTTGCGGATTAGATGCTACGGAGTCCGAGAAGGTCTCGTGTCAAAAAATCAGCATGGCGTCACCGAAGCTGTAGAAGCGATACTTCTGAGCTATGGCTTCCTGATAAGCTTTACTTATGAGTTCTCTACCGGCAAAGGCGGTAACCAGCATCAGGAGCGTTGATTTGGGCAGGTGGAAATTGGTAATCAGGGCATCAGCTATCTGGAACTGGTAACCTGGCAGGATGAACAGGCTTACCCAGCCTGTAAACGGCTGTAGCTCCAGTGGGCTGCTGGCTTGGGCTGCTGCCTCAACCAGCCTCACCGTAGTCGTCCCGACGCATATAATGCGGCGCCCTTCTCTCTTGGCTTGGGAAAGCTGCTCAGCCACTTCCCGGCGTACCACTCCGTATTCCCGATGTATCGGGTGGTCGGAGGGGTTCTCCTCTCGAACCGGAAGGAAGGTATCAAGCCCTACATGCAGGGTAACGAAGAGGCGGTGTATTCCTTTATCGCCTATCTTATCAATCAGCTCCCGGGTGAAGTGGAGCCCTGCCGTCGGTGCCGCAGCACTGCCCGATACATTAGCATAGACCGTTTGATAGCGCTCCGGATCTGTTAAGGGAACACGGATGTAGGGTGGTAGTGGTATTCTGCCCAGACTTGAGAGTATGGGTTCGTTAGAAAAGCTTATTACCCGCCGGCCGCTATCTCTTAACTCGACTACTTCGGCGGTAACCTTTACATCCCGTTTGTTATCGTTTGCCGAGTCGCCTATTAGCTCCAGCTTGCTGCCAACCTTGGTTCGCCGGGCCGGTCTAACCAGTGTCTCCCAGACATTGGGGCTAAGCTGTCGCAGGAGTAGAATCTCCAGCTTGCCCCCGGTATCAGTCTTCCTGCCACTGAGACGGGCGGGAATAACTCGGCTGTCGTTAAGAACCAGGACGTCTCCGCTATGGAGATGGTCTACTATTTCGTTAAACTGGCATTGCTCTAGTGAGCCATCACCGCGGTTTAAAACCATGAGTCGGGCGCGGTCTCTGGGCTCAATCGGGGTCTGGGCAATAAGCTCCGCTGGTAGAGAATAGTCAAAGTCGCTGGTCTTCACCGATAGTTACCGCCGATATGGTTACTTCTCGAAGTGGGCTCATCAGTGATAATTATAGGCGCTTGGAGACTGAATGACAAAGAGGTAATAGTGTGTGTTATGTCCCTATATCAGTAAGTAAGAAAGTGTTCCGAGGTATCCTGGTCAGAACTGAAACCTAGGTTGTGGGGTGTAATTTTTACTCACTTTAAAAGGAGGCAGGTAATCGAGTAGAATAGTTGGTGTATGACCGGGGGGTGGATAGCCTGTTGAGAGGCAGTTAGTGATAGCGCCAGGAACCAAACTACCCTGGCCGTATTTGCGGCAGGGGGTAAACCTGAGAGAGGAGGCAATTGGATGGGAGATACCAGAGAGATGGCACACTTTTGTAGTAGCTTGAGCTACGGGGGGCTTTCTCCCGAAGTTATTGACCGGGTCAAATACCTTGCCCTAGATTTTTTGGGTGTGGCGGCTAGGGGTTCCCGGGAAGAATCGTCGGAGGCGGTGCGTAACTTCGCCAGAGAGGTAGATACTAACATGGGTGGCGGGGTAATTATCGGAACCAGAATGAGAGCGCCTTACCAGTATGCCGCTCTGGCTAACGGCTCCTCAGCTCATTCCCTGGAGCTTGATGATGTCAGTAACGAATCCTCTTCCCATCCCGGGACAGTTATCTTCCCGGCCGCGCTGGCCGCTGGTGAACTCATGGAGTGCGATGGCAGGAAATTCATCGAGGCTGTGGTCGTGGGTTACGAGGTGATGATTCGGCTGGGCAAGGCTTTAAATCCTGCCAGCCACTACGCGCGGGGGTTTCATCCTACCGGAACCTGCGGTAGTTTCGGGGCGGCGGTATGCGCCTCAAAGATACTTAATCTCAGCGAGGAACAGATGCTCAACGCCCTGGGTATCGCCGGCAGCCAGGCGTCGGGTTCGATGGAGTTTTTGTCTGGCAGCGCCTGGGTAAAGCGGTTGCACCCGGGTTGGGCGGCTCATAACGGGATAATCGCGGCTCTCCTGGCAAAGGGGGGCTTTACCGGGCCGGCTTCCATAGTGGAGGGTAGATTTGGCTTTCTCCATGCCTATTCTGATAACCCTGACCTGAGCAAATTTCTGGCCGGGCTTGGGGACTCCTACGAAATTATGAAGGTCAGTATTAAGCCCCATGCCTGCTGCCGGTATAAGCAGGGCCCAATTGATGGTATCTTAGAGATTATGAGGGAGAACCAGCTGAAGGCACCGGAAGTAGAGAAGGTAACCCTGGGGATATTAAAGGCAGGATTTCCCATAATCGTGGAACCCCAGGAATTGAAGTACAGCCCGCGTACAGTATCCGAGGCCCAGTTCAGCATGCCCTTTGGGGCTGCCCTGGCCCTGCTTTACGGAAAGGCCGGCTTGGATGAGTATACGGAGGCTAACCTCGGGTCTCCCGAAGTAAAGGAGATGATGGGGCGTGTCTCTTGTACTTTGGACCCGGAACTGGAAAGGGTCTACCCCAGGCAGTGGCCAGCCAGCGTAGAGATAGTCACCAAAGACGGGAGGAAATTCAAAACCAGGATTAACTATCCCAAGGGAGACCCGGAGAATCCACTTTCCTGGGAGGAGCTGTTAGGGAAGTTTGATGAGCTGTCCTCCCCGGTTTTCTCGGAAGAGAAAAGAAAAGAAATTGTCTCCCGGATGAGGTCGCTCGAGACCGAGACGAGGATTCCTGCTCTGACCGATTTGTTAGCTGTCTAATAAGTCTGGATGTCAGACTATCAGGCGATTGACAGCAGGGTGAGGCATGGTTTATCGTTCATATTCACAAGGGGGTGAATGATGCAAGCATACTGTGTTAAGTGCCGGGCTAAAAGGGAGATGAAGGATGCCAAAGCGGTAACCATGAAGAACGGCCGGCCGGCAACCCAGGGAGTGTGCCCGGTATGTGGCACCAAGATGTTCCGAATTGGGAAGAGCTAAAGGCAGTCTGTTATCGGTTGGTTACGCTCTAGGGTAAGGGGGCTTTTTCCCTACAACCCTATTTTATCGGCTACCTGCCGCATACCCATAATTGTGTCGGTAACCAGGTCTCTTAGCTCCATGCCTAGTCTGGCGGCTCCCTTTTCAATCACCGAGCGGTTAACGCCGGCGGCAAATGACTTATCCTTCCACTTTTTCATCACCGACTTTGCCTCCAGGTCGGAGAGGCTTTTTGAGGGTCGGATTATGGCAACCGCCGTGATAAAACCGGTTAGCTCGTCAATGGCATAGAGCATCTTCTCCATCGTGCTCTGCGGCTCAACGTCATTGCATATTCCCCAGCCGTGAGAGATGATAGCTCTTATGTATTCCTCCGCCCAGCCCCGCTCCTCCAGTATCTCTTTGGTTTTATGGCAGTGCTGTTCCGGGAAACGCTCGTAATCCAGGTCGTGCACCAGTCCAACGATGCCCCATTTCTCCTCATCCTCCCCCAGCTTTCGCGCCATGTAGCGCATCACGCCTTCAACCGCACAGGCGTGTTTCAGCAGGCTCTCACCCTTGTTAAACTCCTTAAGAAGTGCTACCGCTTCGTCATAGGTTGGTACGTGTTCCGTCATTATCTACCCCCTTACTATCGTTTTGGTACAATCTCTCTCTGGGCAGATTATAAACGCTGAAGTGAAGAATAACAATGGGCTACCACTCCTCTCTGGGCACCATCCTCAGTTCCCGCCCGCCATTGGGGAAGTAGCCAAATCTTGCCTCTGAGGGGGCGTCTCTCAGAATAAGGGGCTTCACCTCTTCGTAGCGCCCCTGGTATTCGGGGATTTGCTCTCCCGTCTTATCAAACACTATGACCATGCCGTCGATACTTCTAATCACCGTTTTAATCATTTTTAGCCTCCTTATCTTGTCACGTTCACCATCTACCTTATATTAAAATCGCCGGGTTAATCACCCATAAAAAGGGCGTTGAAATTTCATTAAAATTTTGACTGTGAAGCTGGAGACGGCGGCCGGTTTTTCTAAAGTAAAAACGCGGGGGAAGCTACGATGACTTGCAAATAATGAGGGGGACGTTAATTGACTGGGGGACCTGTTTGATGCTATATTGGGACGGGCTGAGAGTCTAAGAATTATGGAAATTAGCTGGTTAGGTCACTCTTGCTTCCGATTGAGGGGAAGGCAGGCGACGGTTATTACTGACCCTTATTCGCCTGAGTTGGGCTACTCGCTGGGTAAACCCAGCGCCCGGATTGTTACCGTGAGCCACCAGCATCCGGGCCACTCTTATGTTCAGGGTATTGGCGGCGACCCGAAGCTGATTACCGGCCCCGGCGAGTACGAGGTAAGCGGCATCTTGATTATCGGGGTAGCTACCTTTCACGATGCGGAGAAGGGGAGCCAGCGGGGTAAGAATACCATTTACCTTATGGAGATAGACGAGGTGTCAGTGTGTCATCTGGGAGATCTGGGGCACATGCTGACGGCTGAACAGATGGAGGAGCTGGAAGACGTAGACATTCTACTCATCCCGGTCGGCGGCCTGTCCACCATAAATGCCTCCGTAGCCGCTGAGGTAATGCGACAGCTTGAGCCGAAGGTGGTAATTCCCATGCACTATAAGACTGAAGCCTTAGCCTGGGAACTTGAACCGGTAGAGAAATTCCTCAAGGAGACGGGGGTTGAGCAGGTCACCCCTCAGCCGAAGCTATCTTTTAACCGCTCGAGCCTGCCCCAGGGCACCGAGGTCTTTCTGCTCGATTATTGAGTCTCAACCTGAAAGTTCCCTTAGCATTAGTACCTTCGTATGTGAAGAGAATGAGTTCTTTAAGCCGGCTCGAGGGTAGGTGTGGGCGATGCCCTTTAGATGCATACCTCGAGAAATTAAATAATAGAAAGGGAGTGTGCTAAATGACCAAGGCAAAAGTAAGAGAAAAGTATCGCGGTTTATCTCGCCAGGAACTGATAGACAAGGCGTACGAACTGGGCTTTAACTTCGAGAATAAAAGCTACAGTTGCTCCCAGTCTACGGTAGCTGCGCTCCATGAGCTTCTTGATATTGATGACGTGCTGGTAAAGGCGGCTACTTCCCTGTCGGGGGGTACCGCGGAGCAGTTTATGGGGAGCTGCGGTGCTCTAACCGGGGGCTTGATGGTGATTGGCCGTTTCTTCGGACGCCCGCTGGAAAATATATCGTATCAGGAGACTAAGCAGGCCAATGTAGACGCGTTATTCGATTCGTTTCCGATAACGCAGGCCCTTGCTGATAAGTTCGTGGCGGAATACGGCTCCTTCCTCTGTCCCGTGATACACCGGAAGCTCTTCGGGCGGACCTGGTGGCTTCGAGATACCGATGAGCTGGACAAATTTGAAAGGGCCGGCGGCCATACCGACCCGGACAAGTGCTGCCATGTTGCTGGAAACGGCGCCAAATGGGTGATGGAGATTCTGCTCGATAAGGATGTCGTTGAGCTTTAGCGGAGATAAGCGGGGTTTTTGTTTTAGGTGCCCAGTTTTCCCTTAAGGGTGGGGTCGCCTTATACTCCTTAACAGGACCAGAACAGTAATTGCGAGCACAACAACGGCGGCTAGCAGCGCCCCGATTAGGTACTTGACCCAGTCGGGGGTGTTGGTTGTGGCGGATGAGGTTTCCTGGGGTGGAGGTTGTGGTGCTGCCGGTGATGGTGAGTTCTCAGGTGGTGGCAGTGACTCCTCTGTTGGGGGCGGCTTCGGCTGTGTGGTGAAAACGCCGGCCGCACTCCAGTCGCTATGGGTTTCGGCGCTGACAGCTCTAACCTTCCAGTAGTAGGTGGTCCCGTAGTCCAGGTTCACTTCGCACTCCCAGGCAGTATCAGCCAGGGCGTAGTCCTCAATCTTTAGGACTGCGGGGTTATCGAGCGAAGCCCGGCTTGAGACGATAAGCTCATAACCGGTAGCTCCGGCTAAAGCACTCCACTGAAACAGGGGTTTTACGGGTATCCCGGTGGCACCAGCTTCGGGATTGATAAGCTCGGGGCCGGTGGCCTCACTGCCCATAGCGGTGGTAAATGACCATTTTTCCGACCAGGGGCTTAAGACCGGCTCACTAGCTCTCACCCGCCAGTAGTAGGTGGTGGCTGGTTCAAGGTCTGGCATCTGCTCTGAGCTGGCCTTGTTTTCGGACTCAAGTAAGACGGTGGAAAAATCGGTGTCGTCATCAAGCTGCCACTCATATTCCGTCGCCCCGCTCAGCGTTGTCCAGTCAAGTTCAACGTTCTTGATGGCGTCATTAACAATGAAACCCACGCCCTGTGCCTGATTGGTTGGTGAGGTGAGGGTCACCGGCACGGTTAGAGTGTCGGTAAGGGTCATTAGTTTAACATTGGTGGTGTCAATCGACCAAAGTCTCTCATCCTGTAGCCACAGTTTGGTCAGCGTTGCGCCATCGTCAAGCCCGCGGGTCACTGTTTCGAAGGTTGGTCCGAGTGAATATGTCGGGTTAAGGGAGCGTTCCAGCCCGCCGTCAGCCTTGAAGTTGGTGGCGTACAGGGTGCCATTATCAGATACCGCTACTTGCTGGAACATCCCCCCTGCCGGGGTATCTATTGCTTTCCAGTCGGTGCTGCGGCCGATGGTGAAGCGGTGGATACCCTCACCCGGGGTGTCGCTGGCGGCGTAAACGGTTCGGTTGCTGTCGAAATCAGGGTCGAAGGTGACGGTAAGTGAGCCGGTGAGAGGTGGCGAGGTAGCATCCACAGGGAGTGGCTCAAAAGA
>CAZHRO010000046.1:0-6955 GCA_964535045.1 uncultured Dehalococcoidales bacterium
CAAAAGTTGCCTCCTCACCACAGGGCGGAGGTAATTCCGCCGCCTGTAGCTCCAGCCGGTTTCTAACCAAGGCCGGAACCTTTAACGGTGCCAGTGCCCTCCCTGCCAGGCGATGAAGCCGCTCCATAAGCCCCAGATTTCTCGGGCAGGGCTCAGGTGGCTCCAATACAGGTGGCTCCAATAGATGTGGAGCGAAAGGACCGCACCTTCGAGTTACCACAGCCCTGAAGTACTCGGTGTCGCTGTTAACTGATACCCTGACTTCACACCAGCCATCCCGAACCACAAAGGAGTCAGCGGCAATACTAGCCACTTCACCCTTGATTACCCTGGGTGGAGAAGGGCTAGCCGAAGGTGGTGATACCCACGGTGGTGCCGCCAAGGCTGGAGAGGTCATACCCAGCACCAAACCGAGGGCCAGCACCGACACCAAAGCTATTTTCCAGACCTTCATTTTTTACCTCCTCATACATTAATCTGAAAAGGATATCACTATCACCAAAAGCAGGCCGTCTATATTCAGTCAGTAATGGCATAGGCTACCTGAACGCTGAGAATAATCTCCGTCTCACCCGGACTGATGGGCGGTATCGCTGGCGCCGGGGCTGGGGCTGGCATAACGTTAAATTCAGCCCGCGGGTAGATGGTCGGCGGCACCTGAATACCCTCGGTGATATAGGTGGGCTTACCCAGCTTGACCCCGGCCAACTCCGCCAGCTGCCCGGCCTTAGCCTGAGCATCAGCCATCGCCTTGTCCCTCGCCTCTTCGTAGTAGACTGATGGGTCATCAACAGAAAAGCTTATGCTATCAATGCGAGTGAGGTCTCCCGCAGCCGCGGCAACCGCATCAATAATGGCACCGGCCCTCTCGATATCCCTTATTTTGGCACTCACCGTATTTCTTACCTGGTAGCCGATGACGACCTCTTCCTCTCTTGTGTCGTTCCATCTTGTTACCTGACGGATACTGAAATACTGGGTCTGAATATCCTTCTCGGCCACGCCGTTACCAGTTAGAGCCGCCATTACTTTCCCCATAGCCTCCGTCGCCTCTGATTGAGCCTGAGCTACCGTGGTCTCCTGAGCTTCGATACCCAACCTCAGAATGGCGACATCAGGAACCGCCGTTACCTTGCCTTCTCCACTTACCCAAATACCTGTCTGCTGATTGTTCAAGTTAGCCGACTCTAAAGTCACCTGTCCCCGTGTACAGCCAGATAAAGCTATTACCGGCACAACCAGCGATAAACCGATAACCAGCAACCACTTCTTATTCATTTCACACCTCCTCTAAGATATAATAACGCAGAAGTCGTCGCTTGGTTAGTTACTAAGTAGGGTAATTTTAGACTCTCAAGCCAAAAAGTCACTAAGTAAGTCTAAAACTAATCCATGGCGGCTAAGGCTTTTCTATAGCCATTCTCGGAGACGATAATGGCCCGATTGAGGGCCGGTTTTAGCGACGCCGGAGCCTGCTTCAGCACAGCCCGTAGCGCACCAAGATGACTAACTGCATCACTAGCTACTTTAGCCTTCAAGTTAGCCCGATTACCATCTTTGATTGGAGCCTTTTCACCGCCGTCGTCAATATCAACCTCCGGCGGCATCTCGATTACTGGCGATGGCACCATCTCCGGACTTTCAGATGAAGGCGCTGGCGATACTGGCACGGTTTCTGTCGGTGGTGATGGAGCGGGCGGTGCCGCTGCCGGCTCCTCAGTTAGCACCCGGGGCACTCCCCCGTCCGTTGCCGCCTCCACGCTCTCAGTCGAGACCAGCATAACCAGTGTCGCCAGTCTCTCATCCAAGTGCTGGGTGACAGCCTCTACCTGCCGGGCATCCCCTTTAGCCGCCAGGTAGATTATTTCAGCAACCCTCCGGTCCGCAAACACAGCGCACAGCCGAGCTTTAGCGATATCGGATGGAGTCAGGGTTAGCTGCACCTGCTCTGTAGCCAGCTTCACCGGGTAGAGGCGGCTGTCCGGCATGCTACTACTTGCCGCCAGTGCCGTACTCCCGCCAGATACCAGGAGAATACTGACTACCAGCAGCGCCACCACCCAACCCCGTCTCAGGGCAAACCGGGGCTGCTTCTTCCTGCCAACCTTATCGTGGAGGGCGGCACGGAACTCATATCTCGCCCTAGCCTTGAAATCGGCACGGGGGAGGATGGCTGACGCCTCTCGAGCAGCCTGAGCCGTCCGCAGTAGCGGTTCAAGCTCGAGTGCCCGCTCAGGATAGCTCTTCAGGCACTGCTCTACGGTTTCGCCCCTAACCAGCCGCTCCAGACACTGATCCAGGATGTTTTCAAACTCGCTACTTTTCTTCATTTCTACGCCACCGACAGTACCTTGCGCAGTGCTACGATGGCACTGTGCTGCAATGCTTTTACCGCCCCCTCACTCCTCGCCATAACCCTAGCCACCTCGGCAATCGGCATCTCACCGGCAAAGCGCAGCGAAATCACCTCTTGCTGCGCCGGGGTCAGCTTCTTCACCGCTGAGGCTAACCTCTCAATGTCAAGCTTGCGCTCAAATATTTCGTGCGGGTCATCACCGCCGACTACCAGAGATTCTTCGAGAGGAACCGAGGCCCGCTTCGTTTTCTTCCTCAGGTAGTCAACCACCTGATTATGGGCAATTCGAAACAGCCAGGCTGAAAAAGGGACCCCCTTCCACTTAAAAGAAGAGATAGCCTTGATGGCATTGAGGAAGACCTGCTGGGTTATATCTTCCGCCTCCATCTTGTCCCCTATTCTGATTGTTACATAGCGGTAAATCTTGTCAAAATATTCCTCATACAACTGAGCAAAAGCCGCCTCGTCATTCTGCTTGGCTCGCTGGACGAGGATTACCTCATCTCGCACCTGATAACTCCCGCTTCTTAAGCAGTAACTCGGGCATTACCCTGTGCATGAATTATAACGAAATAAGCGATAAAAAGATAGGCAAAAATTAACAATTGCTTAATAATTGGAGCCTAACAAAAATCAGTAACCATCCCCTCCCCCCTTCAAAACAGAATCTGGATAGATACTTCCAACTATATCGCCAGAGGGGAATATGTTACAATAATCGCAAAATACGATCCTCTAAAAAGGCCAGGAGATTGCCCTATTCCATTCGCCTGATGCATAAAGAAGACATCGCCCAGGTCACTGAGATTGACCAGGAAGCCTTCCCCACCATGTGGCCGCCAGCAAACTACGAGCGCGAGCTACAGACCCGCCTAGCTCACTATATTGTCGCCCATGAGGAAGGTAGAAAAGTCAAGAGAACCAGGATAACGGTAACGCCAGAACAGGGCTCCACCCGCCTGCCGCTCCGAGGACAACAGCTCTTTCGTTATAATCGTAGTCTGAGCCTTGAAAACCCGCCTCCCACTGCGGAGCAGTACATTGTTGGCTTTGCCGGCTTCTGGATGATGGCTGACGAAGCCCACATAACCAATGTCGCGGTGCGAAAAAATCACCGCCGCCAGGGAATCGGAGAGTTCCTGCTTATATCCGTAATAGACCTGGCTCTAGAGTTAAAGGCTCGTATTTTCACTCTAGAAGTAAGGGCTTCTAATCTTGCGGCTCAGGATCTCTATCACAAGTACGGTTTCAGGCAGGTAGGAATACGCCAGGGCTACTACACCGATGATAAAGAGAACGCTCTGGTGATGGCTACGGAGGATATTACCTCAGCCACCTTTCAAAAACGGCTGAATCGGTTAAAGAAAGTTCACTCCCGGAGGTGGGGGATAGCTTCCTACCATATCGCCCGCTAGTCACGGCCGTTACGAAGCCAGTAGATAGCGCCGTACAGCAGGTTAAACTCAAAGGGGATAAATTCTAGAAACACTTGACAGCACGGCTGGATGTAGTTTATATTTACAAGGAAATTCAAACAGGCTGGTAAGCCTTAGCCGGTAACCGCCGCTTGAACTTGCCAGAACTTGTGAATGAAGAAAAGAGAAAACAGCTCGCCTCCGAGTTTTAAAGAGTTACCAGTAGGTTTTGAGTTTCCGCCAATCGGCTACGAACTCAACGAGTTGCTCATCACTAAGTACCTGGATGCGGTGGAGGAGGCAGATTTCCCGGCACCCGGGATTGTACCCCCGCTAGCAGTTGCAGCCTGTGCCATGACCGCACTCTCGCAGTCATTTACGGTACCCCCGGGCTCGATACATGCCTCTCAGGAATTTGAATTTCTCAAGCTGGTCCCCATTGGTGCCACTGTAAGCTGTGGCGGCCGAATTGTCCAGAAGCTGGACAGGGGCAGGCTCAGTCTGGTCGTGCTTGAGATCAACGCTCTAAACCAAGATGGAGACAAGGTCCTAACGGGAAAAGCCACCATTGCCGTACCAAGCTAGGAGTTTAGAAAAGAGCTAACCACAGTGAAAGACAAACCGAAGCTGCCCGATATTCACGAGGGTGATAGCCTTCCCACAATAGTGAAGCACCTCACCCAACAGAAAATTAATCTTTATGCTGAGGCCAGTGGCGATTTTAATCCTATCCACGTTGACGAAGCCTTTGCTGCTAAAACCCCGCTGGGCGGTACTATCGCCCATGGTATGCTTATCCTAGCCTACGCCTCAGAGATGATGACCAAAGCCTTCGGTAATAGCTGGTTAGAGGGAGGCAGGCTTTCGGTTCGTTTTAAGGCACCCGCCCGCCCGCAGGACACCATAACCACCACTGGTACGATTAGTTCCATCGAGTATAAAGACGGCGCCCCTTATGTAAACTGCAGTCTTGAGTGCCAGAATCAAAACGGGGACATGATAATTACGGGCGGAGCCGTAATTAAACTTTAATAAACCCTGCCCTGGAGTTGGGGAAGAGGATCGGCTATGACCGAGACCAAGCGACGAGCAAATATAGCCATAGATGCTATGGGTGGCGATTATGCTCCCCAGGAAATAGTTCTTGGTGCTATCGCGGCGGCGAGAGCGGGCTGTGTTGAGCCTATACTGGTTGGCCCCCGCAGCATCCTGGAGGAAGAACTGGCCAAACATAATACCTCCAGCCTGCCGATTCGCTGCGTTAACGCCGACAGCTTTATTAAAGAGGAGGAGAGTCCAGCCCTGGCTGCCCGCCGAAAACCCAACTCCTCGATAGCCATCGCCACCAAACTAGTGAAGTCGGGGGAGGCAGATGCCGTGATTGGGGCCACCGCTACCGGGTCACTAGTTACCTGTGCTCTTCAGCACCTCGGCATGATAGAAGGGATAGACCGTCCGGTTATTGGTGGGGTTCTTTCCAGCCTAGCCCCCAAGACAGCCATATTTGACCTCGGCGTAAACATGGATTGCAGACCACGTCACCTGTTAACCTTCGCTGTTATCGGGACGGTTTATGCCAGAATGTTTCTTGATATCCCCAACCCCACGGTAGCTCTGCTTAACGTTGGTACGGAGGAAGGAAAGGGTAACCGACTAGCGCGTGAAGCCTACTCCCTGCTAAAGGAGAGCGGCTTGAACTTCATTGGTAATGTAGAAGGTAATAGCGTTCTTACCGGTGAAGCAAATGTTATTATTTGCGACGCCTTCGTGGGTAACTGCATGTTCAAACTCTGTGAGAGTGGTGGTAAAATAGTGGCCAACTACTTCCTCGATAAAATGAAGAAGTATCCCCTGATAAACCAGATGCTAAAGGGCAAGGTTAAAGGAGCCGTAGCCTCGCTGGCCTCACCTAATAGCCTCAGCGGGGGCCTTATCTGGGGGATTGACGGCATAGTGTTTAAGATGCACGGTAACAGCAAGGCTCCCGAGGTAGTTAAGTCACTTGACCACGCTAGAAAGGCAATTGAGGGAAATGTAATAAGCTGTTTGAAGGCTGAGTTAGATAAGATTCAAGAACACATCAATCTGTGAAAGGAGCTATTATGCCAACTACTGAAGAGACCATCAAAGACATTGTTGTCAAAATTGTACACTGCGACCGGGAGGTTCTTAAGCCAGAGGCTACCTTCCAGGATATGAAGGCCGATTCCCTGGATATGGTCCAGGTGCTGGTTGCCCTGGAGGACGAATTCGGCATTGAGATTCCTGATGAAGATGCCCAGAAATTCAAAAACTTCGGTGATTTTGTCAAGTATGTTGAAGACCGAGTAGCTGAGAAAAAGGGGTAATGCTCAACGGTAAGGTAGCCCTAGTGACAGGTAGTTCGCGCGGCATCGGGCGAGCCATAGCCTTGAAACTGGCTGAAGAAGGTGCTGCGGTCGTTATAAATTATTTTCGCCGACGTGAAGCTGCCGAGCAAACAGCCAAGGACATCGAGAAGCTGGGGGGAACCAGCCTGGTTATCAAGGCTAATGTCGGTGACCCGGAGAAGATTGACGAGATGTTTGATACCGTCGGCAGCAGTTTCGGTCGGCTAGACATATTCATCAATAACGCTGCCTCTGGTCTGCCCCGCCCTGCCCTAGACCTCGATAGCAAAGTCTGGGGGTGGACAATGGACATTAACGCCCGTGCCTTTCTGCTCTGTGCCCAAAGGGCAGCTAAGCTTATGGAAGGGAGTGGTGGTAAGATAGTAGCCATCTCAAGCCTTGGCTCCTCCCTGGTATTGCCGTATTATGCTGCTATTGGCGTCTCCAAAGCTACCCTGGAAGCCCTGACCCGCTACCTGGCAATAGAATTAGCCCCGCAAAACGTCTGTGTCAACACGGTAGCCGCCTCACTGGTCCCCACTGAAACCGGCATGCTCTACGCCAGGGGAGGAAAGCAAGAGAAGGATTTTCCGCTACCAACAACACCGGCAGGTAGACTGGTAAGCGCTGAAGACATTGCTAATGTGGTCGCTTTTCTATGCAGTGAGGACGCCTTCATGATAAGAGGTCAGACAATTATTGTTGATGGCGGGACCTCCCTTACCCCCTTCAGTCTTAAATAAAGGAGGAACTAACTAACCATGAAGCGAGTAGTTGTGACTGGGATGGGTATTGTTTCATGTCTTGGAAATAAT
>CAZHRO010000047.1:0-5202 GCA_964535045.1 uncultured Dehalococcoidales bacterium
AGCTTAACCCCCCCAAGAACCCTGAGGAACTGTCCGTCAAGGAGATTCTGGAGAGGATAAGAGAGGCGGGGCTGGTCGGGTTGGGAGGGGCTGCCTTCCCCACCCACGTTAAGCTATCCCCCCCCAAGGGCAAGGATATCGACACCGTTATCCTGAATGGTTGTGAGTGTGAGCCCTACGTCACCTCAGACCACAGGTTAATGCTCGAAGAGGGAGAGAAGGTGCTCTCCGGGCTGGATATCATAAAAAGGGTGCTCTCTCCCGAGGCAGTCTATATCGCCATTGAGGATAACAAAGAAGATGCCATTGACCACATGGAAGGGCTGGTAACAAAGCTGGGCTTTACCGACTTTAGAATTGCACCCCTGAAATCAAAATACCCGATGGGGGCAGAAAAGACCCTGATCGAGATGATACTGGGTAGAGAAGTCCCTATCGGCGGGCTACCTCTAGACGTTGGTGTCGTTGTCCACAACGTAAGCACGGCTAAGGCAATCCATGATGCTGTCGTTGACGGTAAGCCGCTTATTGAACGGGTGGTAACCGTCACCGGCGCCGTCAAGAACCCCAAGAATCTGCTAACCAGGTTCGGTACGCCATTAAGAAGCCTCATCGATTACTGCGGCGGCATGGGGGACAGTGCTAATAAGATTATCCTTGGCGGCCCGATGATGGGCATTGCCCAGTTCGACCTTGATTTTCCAGCAGTCAAAGGAACCAACAGTATTCTGGTAACGGAAAGTACTCCCATAAGGGAGCAGGACTGCATAAGCTGCGGCAAGTGTATCGAGGTTTGTCCCATGCGTCTCATGCCTACCCTGCTGGCCAGGTATGCCAAGGCCGGCAGGTACAATGAATGTGAAGACATCTACATTAACGACTGCTTTGAGTGCGGGGCCTGCACCTATGTCTGCCCGGCCAACACCCCCCTAGTCCAGTACATCAAAATAGCCAAACGGGAACTGGCGAAAAGGAAAGTCACTAAATGACCGAAGGAGACAATCAAGAGCCAGCCCAAGAGAGCGGCCAGGAAGCAGCTTGCGAGCGAGCATTCCTAATCTCACCGGGACCCCATCTGTGGAAGGGGTTTTCGGTGAGCCAGATAATGTACTTCGTGGTGTATGCCCTCCTCTTTCCTGCCGGCGCCGGCGTCTATTTCTTCGGTTACCACGCCCTTTCCGTGATGGGAGTAAGCATCGGCACCGCCATCCTCACCGAGTTCATCTGTAAGAGATTAAGGGGCCAGGCCTTTGTCATGAACGGGAGTGCCATTGTTACCGGGCTGCTTCTCGCCCTGGTCCTGCCGGCAACGATACCCCTGTGGATGGTAGCTATCGGTTCAGTATTCGCCATCGCTATTGTTAAGGAAGCCTTCGGCGGGTTGGGGCACAACATATTTAATCCCGCCCTCGCCGCCAGAGCCTTTATGTCGGTCAGTTTCTCGATGGAGATGACAACCTGGGTTCGTCCCATGGGCTTCAGTGCCGATGCGATAACCACCGCCTCCCCACTGAGCGGCGTCTCTCCCTGGCAGCCTTTCGACCCGGCTACCTATCAGGCGCTGTTCTTCGGCAGCACCGCCGGCTCAATCGGCGAGACCTCCGCCCTACTCATCCTGATCGGCGGGGCCCTGCTTTTAGCCAAGGGCATTATAAACTGGAGAATTCCCGCAATCTACATCGGAACGGTAGCCCTGATGGCACTCGGCTTTGGTGAGGACCCCCTCTTTCACATTCTGGCCGGCGGGCTTATGCTCGGGGCCTTCTTCATGGCCACGGACTACGTAACCTCGCCCCTTACCAACCGCGGAAAAGTAATATTTAGCGTGGCTCTGGGGGTACTGACCATGATTATAAGACGGTTCGGCGGTATGCCCGAGGGAGTTTGCTACTCCATCCTGTTTATGAATGCAATTACCCCTCTTATTGACCGCTATACCAAAGTAAAGCCCTACGGGCTGGTAAGGAAGGTGGCCAGTGCCAGCTAAGAACTTCTGGAAACAGGCTTTCCCCATAGTGCTACTCACCATTGTGGTAGCAGTATGTGTCTCCATACTGACCTATGTTGATAGCATTACCCGGGAGAAGATTAGCGCCCAAGAGGACGAAGCCATAAAGACTATGCTCACCGAGATGTTCCCCGAGATGAGCCAATACGACTTTAAGGATGAAATATACACGATATACTCTGACGGGGATAAGGTTGGTTATGCCTTTCTGGCTGTCGGCAAGGGGTACGGAGGAGATATCAGCATTCTGGTCGGGCTTACTGACGAGTCGACCGTAAAAGGTATCAAAATAGTCTCTCAGCAGGAGACCCCAGGTCTGGGCACCAGAATCACTGAGCCGTTCTTTACCGACCAGTTTGCGGGAATAGATATTAATGATGTGGCGCTAAGTCGAAACGGCGGCAAGATAGACGCCATCACCAGTTCCACCATAAGCTCCAGCGCCGTCGTTGAGGCTGTTAGAAATACCGCCCTGGAGAAGGTTAAACTGCTGAAGGAAAGAGAGCCGGGAGGCTAAAGATGGGTAGATTTGCTAAGGAGTTTGCCAAGGGAATAATTATCTCTAACCCTGTTTTTGTCCTGGCTCTGGGCTTATGCCCGACACTGGCCATCAGTACCTCGATTGATAATGCCCTCGGTATGACACTGGCCGTACTCATCGTCCTTTTAGGCTCAAACATCATCATTGCTGCCATACGAAAATTTGTCCCCAACATAACCAGAATCCCCATATTTATCGTCATCATCGCCACTCTGGTTACCGTAGTCAATCTAATATTTCACGCCTATCTGCCTGATACCTACGAAGCGCTGGGCATATTCCTGCCCCTGATTGTCGTCAACTGTATCATACTGGGTCGTGCCGAGGCTTTTGCCTCCAAGAGCCCGGTACTGAGCTCGATTGCCGATGCGCTGGGAATCACCATTGGCTTTATGTTAGCCCTGCTCATGATATCCTTCATCAGACAGATACTCGGCACCGGCAACCTGACGGTCTTCGGCTTTGACCTCTTCACCCTGCCGGTTCTGGGAGAACACCCCATAGTTATCTTCATACTGCCCTACGGGGCATTCCTGGTCATCGGGTTACTCATGGGACTATTCAGACGAACGGGGGTGATGAAGAGTGAGTGAGCTTTTTGCCATATTCCTGGGCATGGTTCTCATCAACAACTTTATTTTAGTGAGATTCCTGGGTCTCTGCCCCTTCTTTGGCGTCTCCAAGCAGCTGAATAGCGCCATCAGCATGGGGATAGCGGTGACCTTCGTTATGGCCATTGCCTCACTCGCCACCTGGCTCATCCGTAACTGTATCCTGATTCCCCTCGACATTGAGTATATGCACATTGTCATCTTCATCCTGGTAATCGCCACCCTTGTCCAGATAATTGAGCTCTTCATCAAGAAAACGAACCTCGCTCTCTACTTTTCCTTCGGTATATACCTCCCCCTGATTACCACTAACTGCGCCGTGCTCGGCATCACCCTGATAAACGTGACCCAGGATTATTCGCTCACCGGGAGTATCGTTGCCGCCCTCGGCGGTGGGCTGGGCTTTACCCTCGTTCTGGCTATGATGAGCGGCATACGCGAGAAGCTCGAACTGGCTGATACCCCCAAGTCAATGAAGGGACTGCCCATCGCCTTTATCACCGCTGCCCTCCTCGGCCTTGCTTTCGTTGGTTTTGGGGGGATAGTATAATAGATGGTATAATATATACGAGGAGAGATAATGCCAATCGGGATAATGGCGGCCATAGGTTTAGCCTGCGGCCTGATAATATATCTGGTATACATCAAGGTTCCCCAGAAAGTAAAGGGGCTTGAAAAAACCGAGGAGATAACCTCTATCCTGCCCGGGATGAACTGTGGTGCCTGTGGTTACCCCGGCTGTTTTGCTTATGCTCAGGCACTATCACAAGACCCTGACTTAGTTACCAAGACGCCATGCTCTCAGGTACTGCAGGACCCGGAGAGCCTGGCCAAGCTGGAACAGGCGCTTGGCTGTACCCTTGACGCCGCCGCGATGTGCAAAAAGGCGCTCGTCCACTGCGGCAGTAACTCAGAGGTTATCTGTGATTACTCCGGTGTCCAGACCTGCAAGGCAGCCGCTCAGCTCCTCAGTGGTTATAAGAAGTGCCCCTATGCCTGCCTTGGCCTCGGTGACTGTGTCGAGGTATGCCCTCAGGGCGCTGTGTCTATTGACCCAGATAAGAATGTTGCTGTCGTTGACCCGGAGAAATGTACCGGCTGCGGACTCTGCGTTACGGAATGCCCGCAGAACCTCATCGAGCTGGTGCCGGCCGGGACTAAGATCGCCTTCCTCTGTAATTACAAGCCGCTAAAAAATATTCCGGGTAGAGAGAGATGTGATTTCGGCTGCATACACTGTCGGAAATGCTTCAAGGCTTGTGAACATGAGGCGATAGAGTGGAATAAGGAGACAGCCCTGCCTGAGTTTAATCAGGAAAAGTGTACCCTTTGCCTGAAGTGTGTCGAGATCTGCCCCCAGAACACACTGGCAGATTTTACTAAAGCCAGGGAAAGGGAAGGGGCTGAACTGATCCTCGCAAACTAACTGCTTTTCACTAGAGGTCGGTTCTTTTGCTAACTTTACTATCCCAGATTTAGAGAGAGTCTCAGGGAGTCAATGACGTTCAAATCTCACCTGGTATTATCTGCTAAGCATGTATCAAATAAGGCTTAAACTCCGTAAGCAACACAAATAGTTAAGATGCGGGTTATTGCAGGCATAACTAAGGGACACCTACTTAAGGTACCGAAAGGCACCCCGACTCGCCCGGCAACAGACCTGGTTCGAGGTGCAATCTTCTCCATCCTGGAAAATCTCACCAGCGACTGGGCACGAGTACTCGACCTGTTCTCTGGTAGCGGGGCCCTCGGTATTGAAGCCCTAAGCCGCGGTGCTGAATGGGTGGATTTTGTTGACCGTGAGCGGCGGTGTTGTGATATAATTAGGCAAAATTTGGAAAAGACTGGATTTTCGTCACAGGCTCATATATACTGCTGTGATGTTGCCAGAGCAATTCGTTTTCTTGATGAGGAGTATAACGTCATACTGATGGACCCGCCCTATTCCGATTCGTCGATAGGTAAGCTGATAACCAAACTGGCAACCTCCGGACCTCTTGGAACAGACTCGATTGTCGTCGTGACACATTCCCCTCACCTCC
>CAZHRO010000047.1:5212-6934 GCA_964535045.1 uncultured Dehalococcoidales bacterium
ACGCCACACTGAGCCTCATTAAAGAGCGCCGTCACGGGGATAGCTGTATCTCAATCTACCGAAAGGAGGCAAATCCTTGACTACCGCCATCTACCCGGGTACCTTCGACCCCATTACCAAAGGGCACCTTGATATTGTCACCAGAGCGGCCAAGCTGTTCGACAGGCTAATTATCGGGGTCTATCAGAACCCAGACAAACCCGTCCTCTTTACCCCTGAGGAGAGAGCCGAAATGGTAAGCCAAGCCGTGACTAACTTAGCCAATGTCGAGGTAAGGGTCTTCTCTGGACTCACCGTTGACTTTGCTAAGAAGATGAAGGCACAGACTATAGTCCGGGGACTCAGAATGAGCGCCGATTTCGAAAGGGAGTTCGATTTGGCCATGATGAATAAGAAGCTATCCCCGGATATAGAACTGGTCTGTCTCATGTCAGACCTGAAATACCAATTCCTCAGCTCCAGCCTCTTGAAAGAAGCTGCCCGGCTGGGTGGGGATGTCGGGAACCTCGTCCCCCAAAACGTAGCTAAAGCTTTAAGGAGGAAGGTTAACAGTCCAATGTAGACACTGACAAAAATAGGGGTTAAAAGGAGTTTTTAGGAACAAGGACAGGAGGTATATATGGCGTACAAAATTACCGATGAGTGTATCAGCTGTGGAGCCTGCGAACCAGAATGCCCCAACGAGGCGATTAGCGAGGGAGAGACAGTCTACGTGATCGACCCCGATAAGTGCACGGAATGCGTTGGCAGCCACGAAGAATCGAAGTGTGCTGAAGTGTGCCCGGTTGACTGCTGCGAACCCGACCCCGAGCACGCCGAGACAAAAGAGCAGCTTCTGGAGAAGTGGCGCCAGCTCCACCCAGGCGAAGAGCCAGCTGCCGGGACTTACTAGACCAAAACTGACCAAAAAACAAACCCCCGTTAGACGAACATGCCTAACGGGGGTTAATCACTAATTACACTGCCGTAGCTCAACCAGAGAGCGTTGTAGCGCCAGCTACTGAAAGAAGGACTTTATGGCATCAAATTCCTCGGGCAGCAGTGCCAACACCCTGGGGAAGTAGCTTAGCAGAACCGGTGCTATCCTTGAGTCAGCAATAGCCCCCGAAAAACCCAGGTATTTGGCCCAAATAGCTAAAAGAGCACCGCAGAACGTAGCCCCGACCACGAAACCGAGAATGGCGCCCACCAGTCGGTTAGCCCAACCAAGCAGAATCACTGAGGCCACCTTCTCCAGCAAGCGGGCCAGCACGGCGGCAAGTACCATCACGCCAACAAAGATGAGGGCGAAGGCCGCCACCTTCGCCCAGGCGGGTGAGGAAATCAGTGTCAGCCTCTCCGAAAGGGGGGCATAATAGCGCCCGGCCAGGAATATACCAAGCACCAAGCCGGCCAGGGTCAAGGCCATCTTTATGATTCCCTTTCTCAGCCCGATAAAGGTAGCCAGACCGATTACCACTATGATAACAATGTCGAGCCAATTCACAGAAACCCGCCTGTTCTATATCACCGCCTTCACTGTCATATTATGATATCACCCGTAGTGAAGAGCATCAATAGGATTCAATCTGGCTGCCCTCAGCGCCGGGTATATTCCGGAGACAAGACCAATAAAGATCGCCACCGATATCGCCAGGCCGATGATGTCCGGCGATACCACCGTCGTAACCGCCCCTCCACCAATATTGAAACCCGAAAAGAGCCGCGCCATAACCCAGCCCG
>CAZHRO010000048.1:0-6741 GCA_964535045.1 uncultured Dehalococcoidales bacterium
GAAGGGGTGGGCAGCTACAGGCGAGGGGAGAAAGCGGATGGTATGGATGGTGAGGGTAGCCAGCGCCGCAGTAACTACGGCGGTAACCCCGATTCTCACCGGACGAGTTTTCAGCTTTGTGGTCAGGTCGGGCCTGATTAGAAGCAGAAGAAAGAAGTAACCACTAGCGGCTACGCCAATAGCCAGCCCCAGTATGACCTTGCTGATGGGGGCGATGGAAACGGGAACCTGCTGGACCAGGTAAGCAGTCGCCGCCGCCACTCCGACGCCAACGCCGGCGATAGCGCCTGCTCTCATTGCTCGTGGCTTCAGATTTTTGGCCGAGCCCGGCCTAATCAGGAAGCGGAGGATAAAAAAGTAGCCAGCAACAACTCCGGCGATAGACAGGCCCAGGAGGACCTTGCTGATGGTGGCGGTGAAATAGGGAATATCCCAGGTCAGGCGAAAGACGACGGCACCAAAAATAAGGGTAAGAGGCGGTATAGCCCAAATTCGTAAAGGTAATTTCCTCAGCCTTTTCACCCTTCTCCTCTATACAGGTCTCCCACTGACTGTGAGATTTGTATTAATCCGCTTTCCCTCTTAACATCGCCCACAGAGCAATTTCAGTACCGGGGACTGGAACCTCGGCAACTACCTGAAATCCATAGTGCTGGTAGATAGATACGTTCTTCTCATTTTGGGTCTCAAGATAGCACGGCAAATGCTCATCATCCAATCTGGCAAGCATGGCTCTTAACAGATTGCCGGCATATCCCTTTCCCTGGAAGACAGGGTCTACACCGAGAAGCAGCAAATACCAGTGCCGGAAAGGGGCGTGGCGCTTGCGCAGCGACGAAATAGAATTTAGAGCCGGTAACCTCCGTATCAAATCCCCTCCCAACCTGGGTAAGAGGGAAAGCCCACCATTCCGCATCACTCGCCACAGCGTCATATCGGCTTTCTCTGAAGGCAGCCACACAGCCACCCCTTCCAGATTAGGGGATGTGGCATAGACTTCGCCATACGAAACCCCGAAACGGGTCGAAAACTCAAAAATATAGGGCAGCAGTTTGCCTCTCCGGGAGCCGTCGGGAATAAGATAGACACTGAACGGGTCATCATAAAACGCCCGGGCAAGCATGGCACCGGCCGGTTTAATCTGAGACCTCCCCAGTCGCACCGGGCTGTTTGAACCGTCCGCCATAGATATTTATGCTCCCGGCTCTATCTATTTTAGGCTAGCGCAAGCACCATAATAGAAGGCTCAGTGCCTCCACTTACGGGGTCAGGGGAAATCTAGAGGGGCTTCGCCCCTTCAAAATCTTGCCTTCCCTTTTCCTTTTGTAGGCAGGAGATAAAACGGGTAAGGCAGCAAACTTTAGACCCACCTCGTCCTCTTGCTGCGGCTCTTGGCGGAGCTTACGCTGGGCAACTTCTCCTCAATCAGTGAGGACTCCACCAGCTGCCAGAAGTTTTCTCTGTCGGCGGCAGTTACTACCGCCTGCTCGTGGGCTTCGCTTAAAGCTACCGGATACCCCTGTCCGCGGCGACACTGGTCTAAGACCAGAGAATGCACCAAGTTGAGCAGGTTCTCATCCCGGGCTACCCAGCGCGGCATCTCGATACGGGCAATCTCATCACCCATCCTGAGATAGAAAAAATAGACCTGATGTTCGCCATAGTGCTTCTGAACGATAGACGACCGGCTGGTAAACAGCGCCGACCTTTCCCCCGGACGCAGTAGATTAATGAAGAGCTCTCTATCTCGAGTCCCGGCTACCGCATCGCATTCTCTGGTTTCACCGGTCGCACAGTAACGGTCGCAGTCGGGAAGGTCGTGGGGGCAAAGGGCCACCCGTAAGGCATTAACGACCTCGGTGCTGCTGGGGAAGCTGATGTAGCTGGCAAGAGCCACCTTCGGGCCGCGCTCGTTCAGCCTTTTTATCTCGGTAAGGTAGCCCAGAAAGCCCTTATCCAGCAGTGCCTCGGTGACAAATTCGGGGTAGGCTTCAAGCCCCCAGAGGATAAGGGTGCCGTCCAGCAGCGCCAGGCTTGGCTTATCCTGAGGGAGCTCCTGCGCCAGTCTGGCGAGCTGACAGCATTCATCAACACTGCGCTTGATGCCGAGGAGGTTACCCTCTATCGGCTGCTCACGGCCTTTCCCGTCATCAGGGACGATAACCAGTTCCTCCTCCCCGGAATAGAGAGAGGGGAAGCTCTTTAAGCTGGCATGGGGACTGCGGCCATAATGGAGAGCGACCGCTCCTATATTTATTAAGTAGCATCTGGTAGCGCGGTGTCGGTCAACCGCGATGTGTGAGCCATCAGTAGCCAGGATTGTGAATTCATCAGGAGCCGGGGATGGTTTGTAATGATGAGCAAGCCCGTCCACCAGACCCGCCACCAGCCAGGTAGTCCGGCTGGATTTAATCTTCCCGGCTAAATCAGCGAGGTCACCGGACTGGCTGTGAAGAACCTCCAGGGCATACTGAAGGCGCTTCTGCCTCCCCGCACCCTCAGCCTTAAGCCTGGCTATCATACCCGTCACCTGCGGAAAGACCTTATCTAAATCTAAAGGCATCTCCTGGCCTCTCTTTACTGTATTCGATGCTAACACAGGTAACCAGGCTTTCGCCGACCAGTGCGTTACTCATTTCCCCGGCTTCCGCTTTATCTTTAGTTGTAACCTAGATTAGGCAGTACGGTGTCATCTTCTAGGAATACCACAGTTTGAGAAGCTGGATGTGCTTCTTATCCCGCGCCCTGACACTCCGCGCCTCCCCCTCTTCAAAATAGCTGACATCATAATTAAAAAAGCCCTTCCCGCTCTTTAGTCCCAGCTGCCCAGCCTCCACCATTTTCTTAAGTCCCTCGGGTGGTTCGTGGGCGTCACTAATTAGTTTGAATAGCCTGCTGGCGACAGTATAGAATGTATCAAGCCCTCCCAGATCGGCCGCCTCCAGAGCTCCGACTGCCGCCCAGCGAAAACCAAGGCTGGCTTTCACTACCAGGTCAATATCTTCAGCGCTGGCGATATCTTGCTGCCACAGTGACCAGACCTCGCGCATCATCGCCATCTGCAGCCGATTAAGGATAAAGCCGGGTATTTCCCTCTTGATTTTTACGGGCACCTTCTTTACTTTCTTAAGCAGACTATAAGCTAGCTCCAGCGTTTCATCAGAGGTATCATCACCTCTCACCACCTCAACCAGGGGGACCAGGTGGGGTGGGTTGACCCAGTGGGTAATGACTGTCTTATCCCTTCTCCGGCATTGCGAGGCAATGTCTCGCAAAAGCAGCGCCGAGGTGTTGCTGGCCAGGACAGTATGCCCAGGGCATAACCTATCAAGGTCGTGGAAGAGCTTTTTCTTTACCTCAATATCCTCTCGGACCGCCTCGGTAACAAAGTCGGCGTCCCTAACTGCCTCTTTAAGGTCGGTAGTGGTGGCGATACGAGATAGCGTGGCCTCAATCATATCCTGGGAGATCAGCTTGTTTTCAGCGAAGGTCTCAAGCGTATCCCGGATGTGATTCATAGCATTGAGGAGAATTTCGTCAGTCATATCACTCAGGGTAACCGGGTAGCCACCCAGGGCATAGACGAGACCGATGCCGTGTCCCATGGTACCGGCGCCAACAATGCCTATCTTTTTGATATCTTCTAGCTGCACTTTAGCCTCCCTTCTAATGGCTCTATTATAGCATCTATGCCCCCAAAAACAATTCTGCATAAAGATACCCGCAGGGTATAAATACTTGTCTTTTCTCCCCTGGCCGCTTACTTACTTCTCTAGCCGCTCATCCAGGGCAGGCGTAGATATGCATATCGTGAAATCAGTGCTATAATAAATTGCCAAGCCCGGTATACACTTGGTATTTGAGGTTTCCCCTCGATTAGGTTTTTATGGTTCCGTTTTTATCCAGTGTGGCTGTCATTTCACTATCGGGAGTAATGATGCCCGGCCCGATGTTTGCCGTCGTCGTGGCCAAGGGCTATAAGTCCCAGTTTGCCGGTGCCAAGATGGCTTTGGGGCACGCTATCGTTGAAATCCCCCTGATGCTCCTCATCTATTTCGGTCTGGCTCAATTCTTTGACCGGGAGCCGGTGCAGATTGCCCTGTTTCTGGCGGGTGGGTCCTTAATGGTATGGATGGGTATCAGCATGCTCCGAAAAAGCCGGCTGTCAGTAGAAGAGAGTCGGGAGCTACCCTATAACTCGGTTCTGGCCGGGGTAGTCACCAGTGCTGCCAATCCCTTCTTTTTCCTGTGGTGGGCCGCCGTCGGCAGCATGCTGATTATGAAATCCCTTATTTTCGGCGTAACTGGTTTTGTGCTGCTTATTACCGTTCATCTGCTGTGTGATTTCGGCTGGCTATTCTTTGTTTCCACAATTGTCCACCGAACAAAATCAATGTGGCGGGATAAGTTCCGGGTGGGGCTGTTTGTTGCCTGTAGCCTCTTGCTTATCGGTTTCGGGGGGTGGTTCCTCTCCTCGGGCATCAAACTGGTGGTCTAGCTATAATCTGTAATCGCCTTTTAGTTTGTCTTCACGAGCAGATATTTGTTATTATTGAAATCGGTCAGTCTTACCGGGGCAGGAGATTTCTATGAAGGTAGGCTATGTTTATGACCCCGTATATTTAGAGCATGATACCGGGCAGCATCCGGAGAATGCCGCCAGATTGGAGGCGATTATGTCCCGTCTGGAGGAGAGCGGTGTTAAGCAAAAGCTGTCACTTATCATACCCCGAGCCGCCACCATTGAGGAGATTGCTCTGGTGCACCATGGGGACTACATAGCCTATGTTCAGGCAGTTGCCAAAAATGGCGGCGGCTGGCTTGATGCCGATACCGTAGCATCGTCCGGCTCCTATAAGGCAGCCCTCTACGCCGCCGGTGGTCTCATCAGAGCCACCGAGGTGGTTATGACTGAGGGTGGTAGCGCCTATGGCCTGGTCAGGCCCCCGGGGCATCATGCCACGGCGACCCAAGCCATGGGCTTCTGTCTCTTTAACAACGTGGCCATCGCGGCCAGGTATGCCCTGAGCAGATTCAATCTGGAACGGGTAGCAATAGTTGACTTTGATGTGCACCACGGTAACGGCACCCAGGAAACCTTCTATGATGACCCCGGGGTACTTTACGTTTCGACGCATGAGTTTCCTCTGTACCCCGGCACCGGGGGCATTGAGGAAACGGGCATCAGGGAAGCCAGGGGAACCACGGTCAATATACCGCTGCCGGCGGGGAGTGGTGATGAGCAATATCTAAGTGTTTTTGAACAGATAGTTACGCCAACAGTCAAGCGTTTTAGCCCCCAGCTTATCCTGGTCTCGGCTGGTTATGATGCTCACTGGTCTGATAGACTGGCGATGATGGAGGTAAGTGTCACCGGCTTTGCCCGAATTACAGGAATTATCAAAGGGCTGGCTGACGAGCTGTGTGATGGCCGTCTCGTCTTTACCCTGGAGGGCGGTTACCCCCTGACTGCGCTCGCGGCCTCGGTTAAGGCTACCTTTGATGTACTTTTGAGAGAGAGTGAGATTGATGACCCGCTGGGCCCACCCCAGTCCGGGCATAAGCTGCGCGGCTTTGAGCCGCCCGACATTACTTCTCTGATCGGGAAGATAAAGAGAATACATGGGCTGGCATAGGAAAATTACCGGCTATTGGCTTCGGCAACTGACGCGGGGCGTCGTCTAAAGAGCCGTCCCCACTCCCCCCTTTCCCAAACCACAAGCAGGTTGGGGGCAATGCATATCGAGCTGAAGGTGCCGGCGACAATGCCAATGAGGAGAACGACAGCAAAGTTCTGAATTGAGGCTCCGACAAAGAGCAGCAGGGCCAGGACGACTAACAGGGTGGTCAGACTGGTATTCAGGGAGCGGCTGAGGGTTTCCACAAGGCTGCGGTTAACCACCGTCTCAAAGTCACTACTTACTCCTCTGATTAGATTCTCCCTTATGCGGTCAAAGACGACCACGGTATTATTGACACTGTAGCCGACCACCGCCAGGATGCCGGTAATAAACATGAGGTTTATCTCCCAGCCTAAGATGCCGCCGAGCACGGAAAAGATTCCCAGCGCCACCAGGGCGTCATGCCCCAGGGCAATTATGGCACAGGTGCCGTAGCGGAATGGGTTGGGCATCTTACGAAACGCCCAGGTAATGTAGAGGAGGATACCTATCGCCGCAACACCGATGGCAATCCCGGCATTACGCGCTGTCTCCGAGGCAACCATGGGTGATACTGAGTAAAACTCGGCTTCAGTGACCGCCCCAAATCTGGCGGTTAGGTTCTCTTCCAGCGCCGTCTTGTCCTGGCTGGTCAGCTCACTGGTGCGAATGAGGAAATTACCCTCGCCAGTCTGCTGCACAATAGCTCCGCCATAGCCCAGGTCAGCCAGTTCCTGTTTAAGGTCAGCCTCATTTACCGTCTGCTCGAAATTTACCGTAAGGAGTGAGCCGCTGCTGAGTTCAATCCCGGACTTGAGCCCAAAGTGAGCCAGTGAGATAATGCAAAAAAGGATAACTGCTCCCGCCGCGATAAAGAACCAGCGTCTTTTACCAACGATATCAGTCATTACCTCTTCCCGAATACATACTAAATAGTAAGGCCTTTTGTGCCAGACGGGTGCTGACGAAAATGCGCAGGAAGGTGCGGGTAACCACCACGGCGCTAAACATACTTACGGCGACACCGATAGCCAGAGTGACGGCAAAACCCATTACCGGGGCACTGGCAATAATGCTGCTA
>CAZHRO010000049.1:0-1772 GCA_964535045.1 uncultured Dehalococcoidales bacterium
AAATACGGCAGACCTCAAAGCCATCCAGTTTGGGGAGCATAATATCTAAGACGACAAGGTCTGGTTTGTCGCTGCGAGCGACCTCAAGAGCTTGCACGCCATCAACAGCAGTGAGCACGCCATAGCCCTCTCTTAAAAGGTTATACTTGAGGACATCAAGCAGGGTCGCATCATCTTCAACGATGAGAATTCTACAGCCGGTCATTTTTCTTCTGCACCGACAGTATAAAGCTAATTGAAAAATCTATCAACCTGAGGGGGAAAGCTTGCACGATTTAGCGGTTTGTTGGCGGCAGAGTGCAAGTAAGACAAGGTTCATTTATAGCGTAGACAAACTAGATTGCTAAGTAGTACTATATACTGGATAGCTTTGGAGTGGTAAGGATAAGGAGCTGAAATGCAAATTAGAAAAACTTATCAGAATGTAAAACCCGAGTTACTTTATGAAGAGATAAAAGACTTTGCCGTAAAGCAAGGAACGGTTATAAGAGAGGCAAAACTGTATACATCCGCTGCACCGGGTGATACATCATCATTTGTCTCTCGTGGTGTGATGACGTTCACTATGGAAGGCGGGGCAGAAAAGTCGGCGGAGGAATGTATGACAGTGCATCTCCTGGGCTCAGATAAAGGTGAAACAAAGGTAATATTTGATATTGATGAGAAGTTTTTCCCCCAAGAAAGGCTCAATGCGCTACAGAGTGACCTAGACTTCATGTTTAGTTCATACGAGGTAAAAGGCCACTAATTATCTTTATTCGTAGTTCTCAGGAGCCTTCATGACTAACTACACTACATTAATCAGCCTCCCAGGGGTATTTCTTCCTTCTCTGCTACTACACATAGCGAATCCGCACCGATTGTGGGTCAGTCTATCTCCGCACAGTCTTACGTGCCTAGTTTGCTCTTTTTACTAGTAGTCAAACGGTAGAATGATAAACTAGGCCAGTGAGGTTTGAGGCCTGAATCTAGCCAATAGCCGGCGGGAACTCTAGCAAAAGACTCATAATGCCTAAACAATCGGGCGGATTGTTGTAAATCGTCAGGGAAAATAGGAATAAATCCTACGTGTAGATTGGAATTAGGTAAAACCATTAGGCAAGAATACCGATGTGCCTCAATTTCCCATAGTGTTAGCATAAGAGTGGTGGGGGTGAAGTCATTAGAGAGGAGGTGGTGAAATGAAAAGGGGGAATGATCTTACAAATGCGAAACATGACTCGGCATATCGGGTGCAAGAAAAGCAAAATCTAGGCTACTGGCAAGGTAAGACGCCCTGCTGGGAAATGCTTCACTGCCCAGAGACAATGAGAAAACAGTGCCCGGTATTTCAACATCTTACTACGCCTGGTTGGGAGGTGGGAGGTTTTTACTGTCAGCTTTTTGATTCTCGTCAGATGGGCGTCTTTACTGATGTTTGCCGCCTGTGCCGTGTTTATAAGAAGTGGGGTCGGGGTGAGCTAAACGAAAGGCCTTCAAGTAATTAAATAGCTATTGCCACGGGATCATTTAGTACTGCCTACCCAAGATCGACAGGCTAAAACAAGCGTCCAGCTAGTATTACATACGATCCAGATTTCTAATGAAGTCATCCAATCGATTAGTATGTAACATTTAGGATGTTTGAGTTTTCTCCAATAGTCAACACCAGAATAATCTCATTCCCCGACCCCAAGGCAATTCGAATTTCGGCTCTTTAACCGATGCTTTTACTCAGTGCTTGGAGGGCGCTGGTTGATTCACACCCCTTTCCTGTTTGTATTTTCAAAAAA
>CAZHRO010000049.1:1872-6713 GCA_964535045.1 uncultured Dehalococcoidales bacterium
AGAAGACGGTTATAGCTCTTACTGTTGAAAAGCCGCTGCTTTCTGGTCACTTGCTGGTGCAAGCGGCCGATGTTGAACTGATATCTTCTAAAACAAGGCTTACAACCCTGGGAATTGCTTTCTTTACCTTTCGTGTCATTCGTTCCCTAACCTCGGCCACTTCTTGGGCGCCTATAGCAAAAACCGTAACCTCTTCTGGCATTTCCTTCGGGAACAGCTTTTTCCCCATCTCAATCGTAGCCGTAAGGTTAAAATGATGTGGTGAGATAGCCGAAGACGATAGGTCACAGATATTCTCCGGCTTAAGTCTATATATCTCCCCTATCCCTCCACCTTCAGTCATAATTGCATCAATTACAATTAGCTTATCGTAGCCAATAATGAGCTCCAACAAATTTAAACCGTCCACGCTGGCATCTTTGACATCAACATTTCTACCTTTAATCTTCTTGGCTAATTCTCGCACAACATGAATCCCCACACCATCGTCTCCCAAAATGGAATTACCTATACCCAAAACCAGAGTTTTCATACTAACTCCTCAATACCTGGCGAACACTTCCATCCGGCTCACAAATAGTGATTTCCAAAGGCATGTGGCCCAGAGCATGAGTTGAGCAAGAAAGGCAAGGGTCATAGCAGCGGATAGCCACCTCAACGCGATTGAGTATCCCTTCGGTCACACTCCCGTCGTGAATAAACTCTCTGGCAACCTCGTAGACAGCGCGATTCATAGCCAGATTGTTATTACCCGTGGCTACAATCAAGTTGACCTTCCGCATCTTACCACTTCTATCTACCCAATAATGGTGGAAGAGCGTCCCTCTCGGAGCTTCAATGACGCCTATGCCCTCCTCGTTAATCTGGCTGGAATTGACCCATATGTCCTTTGCGCAGATGAGTTCGTCTTCTACGAGTGACATTATCTCTTCGGCAGCATTGAGCATTTCTATGAGTCGGGCATAGTGATAGTATAATGACCCCTGAACTATGCCGTTTTCGCCCAGTTTCTTAAAGTTTTGAAACTCTTTATTAGCTAGAGGAGTGCTGCAGCCATCGGCAACATTGAGGCGTCCCAGAGGTCCAACCCGATACATACCGCCGGGGTAGCCCAGCTTCTTATAGTAAGGGAACTTAAGGTAAGACCAATCCTCGACCCTTTCTTCAATGATGGAAAGGTAATTCTCAGGGGCTACACTATCTTCCAGGGTGATACCCCGACTATCTTTCAATCTGAGCCTTCCGTCATAATACTCAACTTGCCCATTATTATTTACCAGTCCGAGGTAGCCAGTGCCAAAATTAGCAAAACTGGTAACTACATCAGTATGTTGAGAGCAGTAATCCTTGAACAAGTCCACAGCGAACTGGCAGTCAGCAATAATATCATCCGCCTGGTTTAGAATCTCGCTGCGCTTGTCAGGGTGAAGAGCTTTATTCATGCCCCCAGGGATAGCAGCGTTGGGATGAACCCTCTTATCGCCGAGCATCTCTATTATTTTCTGGCCGAAGGCGCGGAGCTTCACTCCTTTTTTGGCAATCTCCGGCATTTCGGCAATAAGCCCCATGATATTTCGCTTAGCTGGGTCAGCATTCATACCGAAAAGTAGGTCAGGGCTGGCCAGATGGAAAAAATGAAGGGCATGGGACTGAACGATCTGCGCCATATGAATTAGCCGCCGTAGCTTCTCGGCTGTAGGCGTCAGCTCTACCCCCAGAATAGCATCCCCAGCTTTAGCTGAAGCGAGGTGATGACTCACTGGGCAAATGCCACAGATTCGGGCAGTAATGAGTGGCATCTCCCAGAAGAGTCGCCCTTCACAAAACTTCTCAAACCCCCGTACTTGCGTAACATGAAATCTAGCTTTGTCCACATTACCTCTATCGTCAAGATGGATAGTCACCTTACCATGCCCTTCAACCCGGGTAACCGGTTCAATAACAATCTTTCTCGTCATAGTATCCCCCTATATGTCAAACCTTAATCAAACCTCATCATATCACTGGGGAGTATCGGAATCCTCCCCTCCAGAAGCTCAGCTAGGGCATAGTGAATGGCCTTAGCGCTAGGCGGGCAACCAGGGACATAACAGTCAACCTTGACTACCTGGTTTACTGGCTTAACCTCTGTAAGCGGTGGTATGTCTTCCGAAGAAGGAATCTTACTATCCTCGGTAGTACTCTCAGTACCATAGTACCTATGAAGAACCTCTTCGATACTGAATAAGTTACGCATACTGTTTATGCCCCCGAAACAAGCACAATCCCCCCATACCATCAGTATTTTGCAGTTGGCGCGCAAGCTTTTAGCTACTTCTTCATCATGCTCATTACTTACTGACCCCTCGATAATCCCCACATCAACCGGTGAAAACTGTTTAATATCGGTTATAGGACTGGCGGTGATTTCGATTACATCTGCCAGATCAATAAGTGCTTCATCCAAATCCAGAAAGGACATATGACAGCCAGAGCAACAATCTAACCATGCTGTAGCCACTTTTACCTTTGCCACCAGTAACCTCCTAATCTAGGGTGGTGCTTACCCCAGCTTCCTGGAAATCTCCATTAATATGTCACCATCCTGGGGCATGCCATCTTTAGGCTTGAGCACCTGTTTAAATTCCTGGACACGTCCGTCCATGGAGACGTATGTCCCGGCCCTTTCTGGCCATATCAGTGAGGGCAGGACTACGTCAGCCATATATACAGCAGGTGAATAATAACTTGCTTGTACTACCAAGAAATGTATCCCCCTGAGCCAGCGTAATAATTCCGCACTCTCAGGCTCATCACCGAGAAGGAGGTAGAGTACTTTCGGTTTGTCTTCCTTTATTCCTTTGGCTAACCCTAGCTCCCAGGCACCATAACTGTTAGCGCTTGGTTTAAGCGAGATGACCCCTAGCTTGTCACCTGCCCGATTTCCGGTTAAGCCAGCCAGGTTTAGAATAGCAGTAACCGCACTGGCATCTTTCGTCTCCAGTAACCCATCTCCATAAATAATAACTGCATGCTTAGCTTGGCCATATAACTCAGCTACCAGCTCCAAGTCCTCTTTGTTAATGCCCGTAGCTTTAACCACTTTCTCGGTCGCATATTGGCTGAGAGAAGCGGCAGGTTTAAAGCCTGTCTTTTCTTGTTTGACCAGCCCCTTATCAACAAGAATTTTTGCTAGACCATTAAGCAGCATCCCTTCACTACCTACCTCCGGTCTAAGCCAGAGGTTGCTCCGTAGGGGGAAAACATTCTGGGACGGGTCTATTACTACCAATTTTGCCTCTCTCTGGCTCACAGCTCGGCGTATCATAGTGCCAATGATGGGATTGGTCTTCTGCGGGTCAGCACCGATTACCATGATGACATCCGCCTCCAGTATGTCCTCAATAGGGCACTCGATACTTAATCCCTTTCCACCACTTTGAAACTGCCTGATACCCTTGCTGATTGTTCGATAGACTTCTCCGTCTAGGGTATCAATCGAGTCGCTACCTGCTACCTCACAGATAAATTTATAAAATAGTGAGAGGGTCTCACTGGGAAGTCTGGCAGATATCATGCCAGCAAATCTGTCTTTTGCCTTGGTAAGTCTCTGGACAATTACCTGCGCTGCCTCGTCTAGGCTACATTCCCCTAGATTGCCTTCCCTGTCTCGCACCAGAGGTGAGGTGATTCTCGGTGGAGCTGGCTGGAGCAACTCAAATCGCCCCATTCGGCACAGCGCGCCCTCCGAACCTCCGGTTAGGTTAGGGGCCTCAGTTCTCACCAAATTATTATCCTTCACCAGGACATCAAGCTTACAGCCCACTCCGCAGCCAGGGCAGATCGTTTTTAGCCGTTGACATTCGTCCGTTTTGCCTTTGTAAACACCGAGTTTACTGAAAATAGCCCCGGTAGGACATGCCTGAACACAGGCACCACAGAGAAGGCAGGACGATTCCCCCAGCGGTTGCTCCAGGTCGGCAGCTACCACCGTTTTCCACCCTCGCCGGCTGAAACTTAGAGTATGGCTAGCGGCTACTTCGCTGCAGGCTCGAATGCAGCGGCCACAGAGGATACAGCGGTTATGGTCAATCACCAGGTAATCACTTAAGGAGTCTACAGAGAGGGAAGGAAAGGCATAAGGATAGCGCACGTTATCCATCTGATAGCGGTAAGCCAGTTTCTGTAGTTCACAATCCCCGCTCTGCTCACAGAACATGCAGAAATGATTGTGTTCGGTAAAGATGAGCTCCAATATCTGGCGACGATATCTCTCCAGTCGCTCAGTATCGGTTTTCACCACCAGTCCATCCCTGGCGGGATAGGTACAGGCAGGAACTGGCCTCCTCTCCTTCTCAATTTCCACCACACACATTCGGCAGGCCCCAACGTCGCTCAACCCGTCAAGGTGGCAAAGGGTGGGCACATCAATGCCATTAGCCTGACAAATCTCAAGAACCGTATCTCCTTTCTTCCCTTTAACCTGCCTACCGTTGATAGTTAAGGTTATTTCGTTCATTAAGCCTATCCTCCAACCTCAAGATCGCATCTCAGACATCTTGACGCCTCTTCTCTGGCTTCTTCCGGGCTATAGGTCAAGGTAATCTCCTTAAAGGATGTTTTTCTTTCGCCCATAGCAATTTCTGAAGCCTTAATTCTTGCTCTTTCTTGTGTCTCTTCCTCGCTAGGTGGTTCGGAAGAATAGGGGATAGGCTCATAGCCGTTACGTTCTACTAAAGGTGAAAGCTCCTCCCCCTGAAGATATCTCTTAATAGAAGAGGCTGCCCTCTGCCCAGCAGCAATGGCTTCGATTACTGTTTTGGGGCCAGTTACAGCATCTCCACCGGCAAAAATCCCTCTTC
>CAZHRO010000050.1:0-6609 GCA_964535045.1 uncultured Dehalococcoidales bacterium
CAGTCCCAGTGTGGCTGGTCGTCCTCTCAAACCAGCTACCGATCATCGCCTTGGTGAGCCCTTACCCCACCAACTAGCTAATCGGACGCAAGCCCCTCCCTAAGCACCCGAAGGCTTTAATGACCTCGCCTTACCGAGGTCACCACATGAGGTATTAGCCCTAATTTCTTGGGGTTATCCCTCTCTTAAGGGCAGGTTACTTACGTGTTACTCACCCGTTTGCCACTCTCTCAGTCCGAAGACTGATACCGTACGACTTGCATGCATTAGGCACGCCGCCAGCGTTAATCCTGAGCCGGGATCAAACTCTCCAAACAAACTGAATTACTTTGAACCTTCCTTCCGCTATCCAGTTGTTAAGGTGCTACCTCACTGACAAGGTGTAATGATATCATAACCTCGATACTTTGTCAATCCACACGTTCTACTGGTTCTAGAACTCAGTTAAAGCCCTTTACGGGCAATATAGGCGGCCAGATCGCCGAGACGGCAGCTATAACCCCACTCGTTGTCGTACCAGGCGAGTACCTTGACCAGGTTGCCTTCGATGACCATTGTACTCAGCGCATCAAAGATAGAGCTGGCCGGGTTACCCCTGAAATCCGAGCTTACCAGCGGCTCCTCGCAATACTCAAGGATGCCGTTTAGCGACCCCCCGGCGGCGGTCTTGAAGGCCTGATTTACCTGCTCAACATCAACCTCCTTACCCAGCTCGGCAACAAAGTCCACTACCGATACTGTAGCTACCGGAATGCGGAAGGCCATTCCGTGGATCTTGCCTTTGAGTTCCGGAATAACCATGGTCACCGCTTTAGCGGCACCGGTGGTGGTGGGGATGATGTTTACGGCGGCAGCACGAGCCCGGCGCAGGTCTTTATGGAACATGTCCAGAATCCGCTGGTCATTGGTGTAGGCGTGAATAGTGGTCATTAGTCCCTTAGTTATGCCGAAGCTCTCGTGCAACACCTTAACTGCGGGCGCAATGCAGTTGGTCGTGCACGAGGCGTTGGAGATGACATCGTGTCTTTCTGGGTCGTAATCTCCTTCGTTGACACCGAGGACAAGGGTTACATCCTCGTTCCTGGCCGGAGCGGAGATTATCACTTTCCTGGCGCCGCCGTTGCGATGGGCCACTGCCTTGGTAGCGTCGGTAAACAGGCCGGTTGACTCAATTACTATCTCAACACCGTAGTCCCGCCACGGTATTTTACCCGGGTCTCGCTCAGCCAGGACTCTCACCTTTTTACCATTAACAGCAATCGAGTCCTCAGCAGCTGCTATTTCACCAGGAAAGAGACCATAGTTGCTGTCCCACTTCAGCAGGTGAGCATTGGTTTTAGGGTCAGTGAGGTCATTAATGGCGACTACCTCGAGGTCCTTATCGTGGTATTTCTTAATTGCCCTGAAGGTCAGCCTGCCGATCCGGCCAAAGCCGTTAATACCAATCTTGGTTGTCATTTATACCTCCTCGATAATAGCCTTTCAGATTGTGAGCCAGGGTTGTAATTATACCATAAATCCAGATAAGTGTTTTGCTTGAGAGGGCATTCCTGCAAGTGTTCTCCGGCAGATAGTACTTGTGTAAGTAGCTAACCCTATTTGATATCGACTGTGCCTCTGCTCTGACCTACTTATGATTTCAAGTTATATAATGCCTCTATCCCGGCAAACTGGGCGCTTTTGCCGAGCTCTGCCTCTATCTTGAGGAGGCGGTTATATTTGGCGGTGCGCTCCGAGCGGCAGGGGGCTCCAGTTTTAATCTGACCTGTCGCCTGGCCTACCGCCAGGTCGGCGATGGTGGTATCTTCGGTCTCACCGGAGCGGTGGCTGATAACCGCCGTCCAGCCGACCTGCTTCGCCCTCTGGATTGTGGTTACCGTTTCCGTTAGGGTGCCGATCTGATTCGGCTTTATGAGGATGGAGTTAGACGCCTTCAGGCTGATACCTCGATTCAGACGACTTAGATTGGTGACATAGAGGTCATCACCAACCAGTTGAACTTTATTACCCAGTTCCTCACTGAGAAGCTGCCAGCCATCCCAGTCGTCCTCGGCCAGTCCATCCTCGATGCTGATGATGGGATAATTTGAAACCCAATTGATATAATAATCAACCATTTGCTTACTGGTGAGGGAAACTCCTTCCCGCTTCAGGACATATTTGCCGTCGCTAAAGAACTCGCTGGCTGCGGGGTCTAGAGCGATAAAACACTCCTCCCCCGGCCGGTAGCCGGCCTTTTCAATCGCCAGCAGAATCAGCTCTACCGCTTCTCTATTCGATTTGAGTGACGGCGCAAAACCCCCTTCATCGCCAACATTGGTGTTCAGGCCTTTATCCTGGAGCACCCCCTTCAGGCTGTGATAGACCTCGGTTCCTACTTGGAGAGCGTGGCTGAAGCTCCTAGCTCCGGCGGGCATAACCATAAACTCCTGGAAGTCAGTCGAGCCGGCAGCATGACGGCCACCGTTCAGGATGTTAAACATCGGCACCGGGAGGGTGCAGCTTCCTCTGCCCAGATGGCGGTAAAGCGGGATGCCGAGCCCGCTGGCGGCAGCGTGAGCCACCGCCAGCGAGGTGCCCAAGATGGCGTTGGCCCCCAGCCTGGCTTTGTTAGCCGTGCCGTCGAGGTCAATTAGCTTGTGGTCAATTGCAGCCTGGTCGGTGGCGTTCATGCCCGATATGGCTTTGGCGATAGGCTCGTTAACGTTGCCGACTGCCCTGAGGACACCCCGTCCGCTAAATCTGGTTTTGTCTCCATCCCGAAGCTCTACCGCCTCGTATGTTCCGGTGCTGGCTCCGGAGGGGACAGCGGCTCGACCAAGGGTGCCATCATCCAGCTTTACCTCAACCTCAAGGGTTGGGTTGCCCCGAGAGTCCAGGATTTCCCTGGCTTTAACAGTTTCAATAGCTGACATCTTTACCCCGCCGAGTAAGTTATTTATTACTGGTCTGCGGAGTCCGGCTAAGTCTAATCTACGGCTAACTCGAGAGCCATTTCCACTGCCCGGGATGGGCTCTCCGCCGGGATGATTGAGCTATCCTGCTTACCGTTTCGAGATACTGTCCAGGTGTTCAGACCGATAACCGGGATGCCGCTCTGGAGGGCGTAGCCGATCTCGGTGAGGGTGCCGTAGCTACCGTCAATGGCAATTACTGCCTGAGCCGATTTGACCACCGCGGCGTTTCTGGCATAACCGATGCCGGTGGGGATGGGAATCTGGACGTAGGGATTGGCTGTCCGTCGGTTTTCCCCGGGGAGAATGCCGATGGTGGTTCCCCCCTCGGCACTGGCTCCCTTACAGGCGGCCTCCATCACGCCACCCAGTCCCCCGCAGACTAAAATGGCGCCGTGCCGGGCCAGCTCCCGCCCCACCTCCTCGGCTGCTTTAGCCTCTTTAGAGGTGGGTTCACTGCCCCCAATAACAGCGATGATTTTTTTCCTACTCTCCGTCATTTACGGGCACCCCATTCAGTTAGACAGGAGAATTATAGCACCACTCAGAGTTCCGCAACAAGCCCTCTCTTGTCCCGCCTGCCCCTACTTGCTATAATTGAGCAGACTTTATTTAGGTTTGGTTGCGGTGAGAAAAGCTCAGGATTCACCCTATCAGCGGATGGTGGTCAAGTTTGGCACCGGTCTCGTTACCGGGGGTAGTGACCATCTGAACGCCGACATTATGTCGGGCCTGGTGGCTCAGGTGGCCGAGCTTCACAGGCAGGGCCGGGAGCTTATCATCGTCTCTTCGGGAGCCATTGCCTCGGGCCGGCACAAGCTGGGCCTATCGAAGAAGATTAGGGGTATTCCCTATAAGCAGGTGCTGGCGGCGGTGGGGCAGAGTCGTCTGATGCACTTTTACGACCAGCTCTTTACCCGGTATGATATTACGGTGGCGCAGGCCTTACTTGCCAGGGCTGACCTCTCCAACCGGGCTGGCTACCTTAATGCCCGTAATACCCTGCTGGCGCTGCTTGAGCTGGGGGTGCTGCCCATTGTTAATGAGAACGATGTGGTGGCGGTGGACGAGATTAAGGAAGCCAGATTTGGCGATAACGATACCCTCTCCGCCATGGTGGCAAATCTGGTTGATGCTGACCTGCTCTTGATTCTTTCCGACATTGCCGGCCTCTACACTGCCGACCCGCACCGCAATCCTGAGGCCCACCTTATCCCGCTGGTTGAGAGAGTAGATTCAGAAATCGAGCGCCTGGCAGCAGGCACCACGAGCAGTCTGGCTATCGGAGGCATGGTCACCAAGATCGAAGCTGCCAAACTGGCAACTGCTTCTGGCGTAACGGTAATCGTGGCTGATGGCCGGGAGACCGGGGTTATTCTGCGCATAGCCAGGGGCGAGGCGGTGGGGACTCGTTTCCTGCCCACTACCAGCAAGCTTGAGAGCCGTAAACGCTGGATGCTCAGCGGCCTTTCCACCAGGGGTAAGCTGGTAATAGATTCGGGGGCGGCGGCGGCGCTTAAGAAACAGCGCGGTAGCCTGCTTGCCGCCGGTATCAAGCAGGTTGAGGGCAGGTTCGAGCAGGGTGACATCGTCAATATCGATAATCAGGAGGGGACTCGTCTTGGCTGCGGGATAACTAACTACAGCTCGACCGACATCGAGATTATTAAGGGGGTGCGTTCCGGGGAAATCGCCACCCTGCTTGGTCATGACTACGGCTCCGAGGTTGTCCACCGCAATAACCTGGTGGTGCTTTAGAAAGAGAGGTTTAAAGTGGCAATTGGCAAACTCTACTTTTCTGATGGTGAAGAAGCCATAGTTAAGGTGGACTACCGCTTTTATGACGAGTCTACCCGGCACTGGTGGGGGGAGCTGGTGCCCAAAGAGTACCGGCGCCTCAGCGATGGCGACGGCTATGTGCTTGAGCTGGAGGACGGGCGTCGGGGGCGGTGCTCTCTGAGGAAGCGGGTTAACCGGGCGGTGAGCAGCACCCCACCCCTCTACTATTACTATTTTAGAGGAATGGGGCGATTTGAAGGAGCACCGCAGCCGCCCGAGCAATCCGGGGGTATCATAGCTTAAGGGGGTTGGAGCTATGACGGAACTAAAGACCAACGTCCTGTACTTTGGCGACAATCTAGAAATACTGCGCAGGTATATTCCGGATAGCTCTATCGACCTTATATATTTAGACCCGCCGTTTAACAGCCCCAGGATTAAAAATGAATCTTACAGTTAAGGAAGAATAAATTTATGTTATTCAAAATAGATTGTCCCAAATGTGGCACCGAGGGTAGCTTCTCACTGGCTGACCCAAGGTACGAGGGACCATACCGCTGCTGGAAGTGCCGGGAGCTATACACCATTCTGATAGAAGACGGTGAACTGAAGTCCTTTAAGTCCCTTAGCCAGGAGGAATTCGAGAGCCAGCAGGAAATCGAGACCTTGAAACGTAAGTTTAGAAAGTCAGATAACTAGGTGCCGGGGTAGAGATTCGGGCCTCGAGTCCTGTGTTATCAGGGGCGGTGCCGGGAGGGGGTTACCACGTAAAACCTGATAGAAATAAAAAGGGGTTAAAATGGCCATAACCTATGTTTGTAACGGTACCGGTACACTCTATGATGCTGCCGGGAGAGAGACCCTGGCGACAATAGCCTACCGAATCTATCGGAATCCAGCCACCGAGCATAAGGATGAGGAGTGGTGGGGCGGGTTTGCGCTTACCGCCCCGCTTGCCGAGCTTGCCGAATACACCCTTGAGCTGGAGGATGGGCGTAAGGGCACCTGTTCCGTGAAGCTCCGTAATGTGAGCAGGCTTTCGGAGTTTCTTATCTTCTATCATTATGACATCAACGGAATCAGCACTCTTAAGTAGCGAAAAGGAGCTTAGAGGATGAAATTAGCCACTGAGGAACTGGAAAGGAAGGGAAGGGCGGCGAAAGCGGCCTCCCGTCGTATGGCTTACCTTTCTACCGAGGTTAAGGACCGGGCTTTAGGCAATATTTCTAACGACCTCCTGACCAGGAAAGACGAGATACTGGCGGCAAACCAGATTGATTATCAGGCCGGCGAGGCCTCGGGGATGAGTGCTGCCCTGCTTGACCGGCTGATGCTTTCCCCGGAGCGCCTTGAGGCGATGGCAAGAGACATAATGGCGGTAGCGGCGCTTCCCGACCCGGTAGGGGAGGTCTTTGATATGCGCACCCTGCCCAACGGCTTACTGCTGGGTAGAAAGCGGGTGCCGCTGGGGGTGATTGGTGTCCTCTATGAAAGCCGTCCCAATGTTACCATTGATATCTCCGCCCTGTGCCTTAAGTCGGGTAATGCGGTTATTCTGCGGGGGGGTAAGGAGGCAATTCACTCTAACAGTGCCCTGGCTAAGGTCGTTATCGGGGCGGTAGCCCGGGCCGGGGTTCCTGATGGCGCCGTTCAATTTATCGAGAGTACGGATCGGGCTCTGGTCGGCCACCTGCTTAAGATGAGTGATATTATCGACCTCATTATTCCCCGTGGTGGCGCCGGGTTAATAAAGCTGGTTACCGAGAATGCGGCTATGCCCGTGGTCAGTGGGGGAATCGGCGTTTGCCATACCTATGTGGACCGGGGCGCTGATGTGGACAAGGCGGTTGCCATTGCCTTCAATGCCAAGGTGCAG
>CAZHRO010000051.1:0-6550 GCA_964535045.1 uncultured Dehalococcoidales bacterium
CACATAGCTCAGTTGGTAGAGCACGTTCTTGGTAAGAACGGGGTCACCAGTTCGAATCTGGTTGTGGGCTGAGGAATAAAGGGGGTTCCAAAATGGCAAAAAGGAAGTTTGAGCGGACTAAACCACACTGTAATGTTGGTACCATTGGTCACGTTGACCACGGTAAGACAACGCTAACGTCAGCGATAACCTTGGTGTTATCGAAGGTCAGTCCTACCGACTTTCGCTCCTTTGACAGCATTGATAATGCGCCCGAAGAGAAGGCGAGAGGGTTGACTATTGCTATTGCTCACGTGGAGTATGAGACCGAAAAGCGGCATTACGCGCACATTGATTGTCCGGGGCACGCCGACTTTATCAAGAACATGATAACCGGTGCGGCTCAGATGGACGGGGCGATACTGGTGGTCAGTGCTCCCGACGGTCCTATGCCCCAGACTAGAGAGCATGTATTACTTGCCCGCCAGGTGGAGGTTCCTTCGATAGTGGTTGCCCTGAATAAGGTTGATATGATGGAGGATGAAGAGCTTCTGGAGCTGGTAGAGATGGAGGTCAGGGAGCTACTCAGTAAATACGAGTTTCCTGGAGATGAAATACCGATTGTGCGGGTGAGCGCCCTTAAGGCCCTGGAGTGTGGCTGTGGCAAGCGGGAGTGTCAGTGGTGCGGGCCCATCTGGAAGCTAATGGATGAGGTTGACAGGTATATTCCGGTTCCGCCACGGCCCAAAGACCAGCCCTTCCTGATGCCGATCGAGGATGTTTTCAGCATTAAAGGTCGCGGCACTGTCGTTACGGGAAGAGTGGAGCGAGGGGTGATCCACCCCGGGGATGAGGTTGAGATCGTTGGCCTGCATCATGAGCCACACCGGACGGTAGCTACCAGCCTTGAGATGTTCCACAAAATGCTGGATGATGCTGAGCCTGGAGATGCCGTAGGGGTGCTGCTTCGGGGTATTGACCGGGATGAGGTGGAGAGGGGTCAGGTAATAGCGGCGCCAGGTTCCATCAAACCCCATGTTGAAGCTGAGGCGGAGGTCTATGTTCTGAGTAAGGATGAAGGGGGCCGGCATACGCCCTTCTTCAATGGCTATAAGCCTCAATTCTACATCAAAACTACGGATGTTACCGGAACTATTGAGCTGCCTGAGGGGGTGGAGATGGTTATGCCAGGTGACAACGTAAAGATGAAGATGAAACTTATTTATCCGATGGCTCTGGAAAAAGGCCTGCGTTTTGCTATCAGAGAGGGGGGTAGAACGGTAGGTGCAGGTACAGTTACCCGCATCATTGAGTAGTTATGGCTAGAAAGGCTGAAGCTAGGATTGTTATTCACCTTGCCTGCACTGAGTGCCGGGAGCGGACCTATACTACCACCAAGAACAGAAGGAATGATACCCAGCGATTGGAGCTAAAGAAGTACTGCCCTCGCTGCCGCACCCACAGGCTGCATCGAGAGGTGAAGTAGACCGATTATTTGAGTTTTAGATCATGGCAAAAGGTGCTGTCACGAGTACAACTACCAAAGGAGGGTCCTCAATATCCCGTTTTTTTGGCGGTATTACCGCCGAGTTAAAGAAGGTGACCTGGCTTTCTCGCCGGGAGGCTGTCTATCTGACGGGGGTCGTCATTCTCGTCACGATTATTGCCGGTCTAGTTCTGGGGTTTTTAGATTTGGGTTTTAGCGACCTGGTCAATAATTTCCTTTTGGGTGGTTAGTAATAGTCTATCAGTCAGTTGCCGTCAGTTTGAACCAGATTCCTCTGGCGGAAGGTTCCACAAAATGGTTTCTGATACGGTTTAGGGTGTTTACAGAATTTGTCTGGTGAGGTCTTGTGGAGGAGCAGTCAAAACCCTGGTTTGCAATTCACACCTATTCTGGATATGAAGAGCGGGTCAAGAAGAACCTGGAGCAGCGTATCCGCTTTATGGACACTGAGGGTGAGATCTCTCAGGTAGTCGTGCCCACCGAGGATGAAATCGAGGTTAGGTCGGGGCAGAAGCGGACGGTAAGCAAGAAGATACTGCCCGGCTATGTCCTGGTTCAGATGGAGATGAGCGACCAGAGCTGGAGAATAGTACGTAACACCCCCGGGGTTACCGGTTTTGTCGGGGGCAAGGATAAACCAGTTCCCCTAAAGGAGGAGGAGGTTGCTCAGATCTTGAGGCAGATGGAGGCTGAGGCGCCAAAGCTCAAGATTGGTTTTCGGGAGGGGCAGAGTGTTCGGGTGACTGATGGCCCGTTTGTTGATTTTATCGGGGTGGTGGATAGCATTAATTCACAGAAGGGAAAGGTCAGGGTGCTTTTATCCCTCTTTGGACGGGAGACACCTGTAGAGCTCGATTTCTTGCAGGTAGAGAAGCTCTAAGCTCGCTACGTTCCCTTTTTCGCGTGAGCTTTTATTTTTGGGGAGGTAAGAATGGCCAAGAAGGTAAAGGCCATAATCAAGTTGCAGATTCCAGCCGGGCAGGCAAATCCAGCGCCCCCGGTGGGCCCGGCATTAGGCCAGCACGGAGCTAATATTATGGCCTTCTGTAAGGAGTATAACGAGCGTACGGCGGGTCAGGCCGGGGCAATTATTCCGGTCGAGATAACCGTCTTTGATGACCGTTCGTTTACTTTCGTTACCAAGACGCCGCCAACCAGCGATCTATTGAAGAAGGCCCTGGGCGTGGATAAGGGTTCTACTGCCTCCGGGCGGGAAGGGATTGGTGTGCTGTCCCGTGAGAAGCTCCGGGAGATAGCCGAGCTCAAGATTAGGGACCTCAATACGACAAGCATCGAAGCCGCCGAACGGATTATTGCGGGTACTGCCCGAAGCATGGGAATTGGGATAGAGTAGCGTAAGTCTAGGAATTACTAATAGGGAAGGTAAGATAATGCCAGTAATTCGGGGGGAAGATATTAACGCAAAAACCCCGTTCCCCGGCTTCGAGATGCAGTTTATGGTTGATAGGGAGCACGGTTCTCAAGCTATCACGGTGATTAGTGAGGTTCTCCATCCCGGTGGCAGAATTCCAACCCACCGACATAAGGTTGAGGGGGCACTGTATATCTATGCCGGAAGCGGTGTCATTGATATTGAAGGCGAGGGAAGGCACCAGGTTGAACCAGGGACGGGGGTTCTCGTTCCTGCCAATACCTGGCACAGCCTTGAAAACGATGGCCAGGAAGACCTGAGATATGTCACCGCCCACCCCGCAGTTGATGTCACGCGGGAGATGAAGGGAGAAGAGTCGCCGTTTGTGCCCGTATTTAAAGGGGCGGATATTGAAGCTAGAGAGATATTCCCCGGGGTTTCGCTGCTTCAGGCTGTTGAGTATGATAACGGGTCTCAGGCGGTCACCATGGGGAAGATTACCATCCAGCCCGGCTGTGAGATTCCACCACACACCCACCCTGTTGATGATGCGATGATTGTCCTCTCTGGAAAGGGTAAACTATATACCGAAGAGGGGATGGTCCCTTTTGAGGCAGGGGACCACGGTTGGGCTCCGGCAAATAGCCGGCACGGATTGAAAAATACCGGGGATGAGCCTCTGGTAGTGATTTATACCTGGCCGGCGGCTAATGTGGCTCGCTTTATGCAGGGGTAGCACCGGTCTTTTTACGGGAGGTGAATGTGATGTTGGCGAGATCATTCTTGGTTCCTCCAGCGCTGATTTTTGGTTCGGGGGCTTCAGAAAAGGTCGGTGAGGAGATTGGGAAGCTTGGGGTTAAGAAAGGCCTGATTGTTACCGATGAAGTGCTGCTTAAATTGGGAATACTGGAGGGCATCGAGCAAGCCCTGACTCAAGCTAGAATTCAGTTTGAGATATACTCTGGTGTCTTTACCGAGCCAACGGTTGAATTCGTGGAGGAAGGCCTTAAGGCCTATAAGGAGAATGGCTGCGACTTCTTGCTGGCGGTTGGTGGGGGTAGTGCCATTGATACTACCAAGGCGATTGCGGTGATGGCTACCAATCCCGGTTCCATTGAGAATTACCAGGGAGCCAATAAGGTTAAAGAGAAAGGAGCCCCCCTGATTGCCGTTCCCACGACGGCCGGTACCGGCAGCGAGGTCACCCAGTTCACCATCATTACCGATACCAAGCGAGATGTCAAAATGCTCATTGCCAGTCCCCTGCTCATACCTGAAAAGGCAATTGTTGACCCGCTGCTGACGCTCTCTATGCCGCGCGGCTTAACTGCGGCTACGGGGATAGACGCCCTGACTCATGCTATTGAGGCTTATGTCTCGGTGAAGGCACAACCGATGAGCGATATCTTCGCTCTTTCCGCCATTGAACTTATCTCGGGCAATTTAAGACAGGCCTGGTCTAATGGCAATAATCGAGAGGCAAGAGAGAAGACCATGCTCGGAGCACTTCAGGCAGGCATTGCTTTTAGTAACTCCTCAGTAGCCCTGGTGCACGGCATGAGCCGACCAATTGGGGCCTATTTCCACGTTGCTCACGGGGTTTCCAATGCCGCCCTGCTCAGTGTCGTCACTGAGTTCAGCCTGATTGGTAGCCCGGAAAGATACGCCCGTATTGCCAGGGCGATGGGGGAGAACGTAGGGGGCCTCACGACTCTGGAAGCAGCCGAACTGGCGGCTGAGGCTATCGCCCGGTTAATTAGCGATATTGAGATACCCTCGCTTGAGGAGCTGGGGGTAGATGAGGGGAAACTGGACAAACTGGCCCTCCGGATGGCAGAGGATGCAATTGCCAGCGGCAGTCCGGCGAACAATCCCCGTCAGGCAACCAAGGAAGAGATAGTTGAGCTTTACAAGTTGGCTTACTCTCAATAGCTTAAATATAAGGAGGTCTTAGAGTATGGCAGTCCTAGAAGAGCCGATAAAAGGAGTACCATTAGTCAAGAACTATATCAACGGGGAGTGGGTTGAATCCAAGGGTGAGATTAAAGATGTGGTTAATCCCGCCAAGTGTGAGACGATTGGCAAAGTGCCGATTTCAACCAGGGAGGAGATAGATACTGCGGTAAGAGCAGCTCAGGAGGCCTTTCCTGACTGGAGACGGACGACCCCGGTGGCTCGTGCCAGGTGCCTCTTCCGGCTGAAGGAGCTAATGGAGGAAAATTTTGAGGAGATTAGCCGGATTCAGACGCAGGAGCACGGGAAGACCATCGATGAATCACGGGGGGAATCGAGGCGGGGAATCGAAAATGTTGAGGTCGCCTGCGGGATTCCTACGTTGATGATGGGGTACAATCTGGAGGATATTGCCTCGGGAATTGATGAATACCTGGTTCGGCAGCCCCTGGGAGTTTTCGGGATAATTGGCCCCTTTAACTTCCCCTGGATGATTCCGCTGTGGTCAGCGCCGTATGCCGTAGCTACCGGCAACTGCGTGGTTGTCAAGCCGTCAAGCGAGGTACCCTTCAGCCAATTGAAGGCGGCCGAACTGGTAGAGGAGGCGGGTTTTCCACCGGGAGTGTGGAACGTGGTCAACGGTGGTCGGACGGTGGTTAACGGTATGCTGGAACATCCTGATATCAAGGGAATAGCCTTCGTTGGCTCAACGCCAACGGCGCGGGATGTCATCTACAAGCGCTGCGGCGAAACTGGTAAGCGGGTCATTGGTCAGGGTGGAGCCACCAACTTCATGGTAATTATGCCTGACGCTGATATCAGGGCCACCGTAGCCTCAATGATGACGTCATTCTTCGGGAACACGGGGCAGCGGTGTCTTTCGGGGCAGACCCTCATCGTGGTCGGTGACGACGACGAGTTTTACAAGACGCTGCGCGATGGCCTTGTTAATGGAGCCTCCAAGATAACTATCGGCTACGGGCTTGATGAATCGGTTCAGATGGGACCGCTGCGAGATAAACAGAAGAAGGAAAAGGTAATAAGATATATCGAAAGCGGTATTGAGGAAGGTGCCAAGCTCATACTGGATGGTAGAAAAGACTTCAAGATTGTTGGGGACTATCCCGATACCTGCTTTTTAGGCCCGACGATTTTTGAGGATGTCAGGCGAGATATGAAGATAGTGAGAGAGGAAATCTTTGGCCCAACCATGGGTATCATGCGGGTGAGGACGCTGGACGAGGCAATAGAAATCTGCAATGAGAGCCCCTTCGCCAATGGTAATGCCATCTTTACCTCCAGCGGTAAGAGTGCCCGGGAGTTTCAATACCGGGTGGTCAGCGGCAACGTGGGCATCAATATTGGTATTGTGGCACCGATGGCCTTCTTCCCCTTCAGTGGCATGAAGAACTCATTTTTTGGTATATTACATACGCAGGGGCAAGAGGCAGTTCGCTTCTTTACCGAGAGTAAGGTAGTCATCCAGCGGTGGTTTTAAATAAGGGGGTAACATTATGAAACTGCAGACGGCTTCTTCAGTTATCAGTCTGGCTAAGGAGCTTGAGAATAAGGCAGCTAAGTTTTATGAGGATTTAGCCGAGAGATACGCCGAGGGCAAAGACACCTTCCTCTCTTTTGCCCGTGAGAACAAAAAATACGTGGTCCAGATTGAGCGGGCCTACTACGGAGTCATTACCGATGCTATTGAGGGCTGCTTTGCTTTTGATTTGGAGTCGGAT
>CAZHRO010000052.1:0-6440 GCA_964535045.1 uncultured Dehalococcoidales bacterium
ATTTCGCTCGCTGTAGAAACTTGTTGACTGAAGAAGGGTAGCAACCTGGTGAATGGCGCTGCCATCTATCAGCAGTGAACCAATTACAGCCTCCTCAGCATCAATATCATGCGGCGGTAGTCTCTCAACATTCACCCTATTTGGACCCCTTCGCTACCTCTTCTATCACTGTAACCCTTATCTGGGGTATTACATTCTTGGACAGCCTAACTGACACTTCGTAGCTACCGAGCTGGCGGATAGGCTCGGCTAACTCAATCTTTCTTTTATCGACCACCAGCCGAGCGCTACTTTTCAGTTCGGCGGCAATATCAGCATTAGTAATCGAGCCGTACAGGTGGTTCTTAGCACCAACCCTGGCTTCTATCGTAATCTCCCTGCCCTCTAGCTCCCGAGCCAGCTCCTTGATTTCAACCTCGCTTTCCGCCCGCTCGCGGGCTTTTACCCGGCGCTGTACCTCGGCGAGCTTGATAGCCTGAGGCTCAGCCAGTACGGCTAGCCCCCGGGGAATGAGAAAGTTCCGGCCGTAGCCACTGGCCACCTCCTTTACCTCCCCCGCCTGAGCGACATTGGGCACGTCTTCAAGAAAAATGACCTTCATGGTTTACTACCTTTCTATAATTATACTGCACCAGCAGGTGGAGTAAAAGGCTGTAAGAACCGGCTAGGTGAAAAATTTTGTGGCTTGAATTGCGGCCGCTGCCCCGTCACCGCAAGCGGTGACCACCTGCCGGGGGGAATTCAAGCGTATATCACCGGCTGTAAAGACCCCGGCTACCTCGGTTTCCATATTACTGTTGGCGATGATGGCTCCCGTCTTATCCAGCGGCAGGAAACCCTTGAGATAGTCAGTATTGGGAAGAAGCCCAATCGAGACAAAGACACCCGAAATACCCAGCGTGGATTCTTCACCCGTTTTTACATTGCGCAGCTTAATTCGGTTAACCAGGTCTCCACCCTCAATCTGCTCAACCACGCTATCCCAGCGGAAGTCTATCTTGGGTTCGGAGAAGGCCTTCTCTTGAAGAATGGAAACAGCTCGGAGCTGGTCGCGGCGGTGAACCACGGTAACCCGGCTAGCAAACCTGGCCAGATGCAGAGCCTCCGTAATGGCAGCATTACCACCACCAACCACCGCTACCGGCAGCCCCCTAAATAAAGCCCCATCGCAGGTAGCACAGTAGGATACCCCCTTGCCCGCGAACCTCTCCTCTCCCGGTACACCCAGTTTCTGTCGGCGGCAGCCGCCGGCAATAATCACTGCCCTGGCAATAAAGCTACCCTCGGTGGTCTCGACTAATTTCTGCTTTCCCCGGGATTTTAGACCCGTGACCTCAGCAACCGCGGTTTCCAGACCATATCTGGTTGCCTGCTGGTACATTAACTCGCCCAGCTCAGCACCGCTGATGCCCTTCGGAAAACCCGGGTAGTTCTCCAACCGCCCGGCATTTACTATCTGACCACCAATGAGCCCCCGTTCTATAAGGAGGCTGCTGAGCCTGGCTCTCGATGTGTAGATTCCGGCGGTGAGCCCGGCGGGCCCGCCCCCGATGATAATAACTTCGTAGTGCTTAAGGCTACTTGTCAATTTGCTATTTCTCACCTTCCTTGCTGAAATTCTGTTTTAATCTTGCCTACTATCTCCGGGTCAGCCAGCAGGTCAACAACCGTCATCGCCATAGCTTTAGCCCCATCAAGAAGACCACGGCTCCCCGCCTCTGAGGCTGCGGCCAGGGCAAACTGAGGGGAGTGAACAACGACCTCCCCCGGGGCTATGGCTACCCTGGGGTGAATACTGGGCACCAGTTGACTCACGTTACCCATGTCGGTGCTCCCGAAGGAGCTATCCGGGTCAGCGAGCTTAATCGGGCGCCCCAGAACCTCCATATTCTGCTTGAACAGGGTGGCTAGGGTCGGGTTATTACGCATCGCCGCATATTTAACTCCCGCCCAGCGGTATTCCAGCCGGGCTCCGCTGGCCATCGCCGCCCCTTCAAAGCAGCCGATAACCTTCTTCTTCAGTTCATCAAGATACTCATTATCCTCGGCGCGCACGATAAAAGTGGCGGCGCTGTGAGCAGGGACAATATTAGCTGCCTGCCCACCATCAGTAATTATCCCGTGAATTCGGGCTCTATCCTTAATATGCTGCCGCAGCGAGTTAACAGCCGTAAAGGACTGTATCATTGCCTCAAGGGCATTGATACCTGCCTCCGGGCAGGCGGCAGCGTGAGCTGCCCGGCCGAAGAATTCAACCTCCAGCGTCTGGCAGGCAAGCGCCCGGGTGGTTGCCGTATCGTGTGTCCCCGGATGCACCATCATCGCGATATCGATATCGTCGAAGGCTCCCTTATCAGCCATTAATACCTTGCCGCCATAGATCTCCTCAGCCGGAGTACCTATAACCAGAACACTACCCCCGAGTTGGTCAATCGCCGGCTTGCAGGCTACACCAGCGCCAACGGCGCTGACCGCGATAAGATTATGGCCACAGGCATGCCCCAGTTCAGGAAGAGCATCATACTCCGCCAGGATGGCAATCCTGGGTTCTCCCTCTCCATAGGCTGCCCTGAAAGCCGTTGCCAGGTCACAGATACCCTGCTCTATAGAGAAGCCGCTCTCTGCCAGATATTGAGTTAACCAAGTGACGGCTCTAGTTTCCTGAAAGCCCAGTTCCGGGTTGGCGTGGATTCTCAAGCTGAGCTCGCCAAGCCGCCGACGCTGAGCCTCAACCCCGCCAATCACTAGAGCCTTTAGCTCTTCTATCTTCATTACCCTGCCCTACTGTGAGAAAAACCTGGAGCCACTAAACCTGCTCTATTATAGCTTAGCAGGGGTTAGGATTTCTAGGTTTATCCCGCCCTTAAGCTACAAGTAGTGCCTGAAAGCAGAGTCAAAGAAAAGGAGTGGTCCTGCTAATCCCTTCGGGGCAAGGCAATTTCTTTGTTCAGGCCGCAGAAATATAGTAAAATAGCCTACCGAGGAGCGTATTTTAATTGACGACCCGCAGCGTATCCGAACTGGTAAACAGCATGCTGGCTGGTGACAAGAAATCGCTGGCACAGCTAATCTCTATGGCGGAAAACGAGAGCCCGGCCCTCCCGGAAATAGTTGGACTGCTCCGCACTTACCAGGGTAAATCATACCGCATTGGTATCACCGGCCCCCCGGGGGCGGGCAAGAGCACCCTGGTAGACAGGCTGGTCATTAAGATTCGCGATAGAGGCCTTTCAGTAGGGATTATCGCCGTGGACCCGAGCAGTCCCATCAGTGGTGGCGCTGTCCTGGGCGACAGAGTGAGGATGCAGCAGCACTACCTTGATGAAGGGGTATTCATTCGGAGCATGGCTACCAGAGGCAGTCGCGGTGGCCTGTCTAACGCCGTCAGGGCGGTGGTAAGTCTGCTGGATGCCTTTGGTTTAGACATTATCATTATCGAGACGGTTGGCGCCGGACAGACCGAGCTAGGCATTACCCAGATAGCCGATATTGTAGTGCTGGTTCTGGTACCGGAGTCCGGAGACGATATCCAGGCCCTAAAAGCCGGTATCGTCGAAGTGGCTGACATAATCGTCGTCAATAAAGCCGACCGTGATGGGGCGGAAAGGCTTGTTAGTGAATTTAAAGCAGCACTAGCGTATGGCCACGGGGGTGATGAACCATCAGTGATAACCGCTCAAGCTATAAATAATATAGGTATCGAGGAACTCTACCAGGAAATAGACAAACGCCGCAAAAGCTGTTAAGATTACAATTCGGCTGGTGCCAAAAGAGCCAGGGCAGATCTAGAGGATACCGGGCGAGATAGTCGCCATGCTGCCCCCTCTCTTCAAGCAGGCAAGAGGGATGTCAAAGAAGGAAGAAATACCGGAGAGGAAAGGGGAGTTCAGGACAACAATCGGGGGCACGGTTGTTAAGCGAGTATATACCTCGGCCGACGTAGGGGCGTGCCGGGAGGAAGATATTCCCTTGCCCGGTGAGTATCCCTACACCCGGCACATAATGCCCGCGGGCTACCGTTCTCGGCTCTGGACAATGCGCCAGTACGCCGGCTTTGCTACCGTAGAAGAGACAAATAAGCGCTATAAGTATCTATACGAACAGGGGCAAACCGGATTCAGCGTTGCCTTCCACCTACCTACCCAGGAGGGCTATGATTCCGACCACCCCCTTTCGGCCGGAGAGGTGGGGCGGTGCGGCGTCGCCATAGACTCACTTGAGGATATGGAGAGACTGTGGGAGGGGATTCCCCTTGCCAGTGTGAGTACCTCAATGACGATTAACGCCACCGCTGCCATTGTGCTGGCGATGTACGTTGCTGCCGCTGAGAAGCAGGGGGCAACCGTCAGTGACCTCAGGGGAACGGTCCAAAACGACATACTGAAGGAATATATTGCCCGAAACACCTATATCTTTGCCCCGGCTCCGTCCCTGAGACTCGTCACTGACCTCTGCGCCTACTGTGCCCAGAACCTGCCCCGCTGGAACCCGATAAGCATCAGTGGCTACCACATGCGCGAGGCGGGAGCTACCGCAGCTCAAGAGGCCGGCTTTACCCTCGCCAACGGGATTGCCTACGTTCAGGCAATGATTGATAAGGGAATGGACATCGATTCCTTCGCCCCCCGCTTTTCCTTCTTTTTTGCCGCCTATACTAACGTCCTGGAAGAGGTGGCTAAATTTAGAGCCTTACGTCGCATGTGGGCCAGGATAATCAAGGAAAGGTTTGGGGCTGTGAACCCAAGGTCTATGATGTTAAGGTATCACGTGCAGACCGATGGATTTACCCTGACTGAGCAGCAGCCGCTGAATAACACGGTCAGGGTAACCCTGCAGGCACTGGCGGCGGTGCTTGGCGGCTGTCAATCCTTACACACTAACTCATTTGACGAGGCGCTGGCCCTGCCCAGTGAGGAAGCAGTCCAGGTTGCTCTAAGGACCCAGCAGATAATTGCCCATGAAAGCGGGGTTGCCGATACGGTTGACCCCCTGGGAGGCTCATACTACCTGGAATGGTTAACCAATCAAATAGAGGATAGGGCGATGAGGTATGTCACCGAGATTGACCGGATGGGGGGTGCCCTAAAGGCAATAGAGCGAGGTTTTATCCAGAGAGAAATTGCCCGTTCCGCCTATGACTACCAAAAAGCAGTAGATTCCGGGGAACAGGTTATCGTTGGCGTTAACAGGTTTACTTCATCAGAGGAGCCAGCTACCAAGACTCTGGAAATCAGTGCCGAGGTGGAGAAAAGGCAGGTTAAGAGGCTGAGAAAGCTAAAACAGAAGCGTGATAATCACCGGGTGAGCCAGGTGCTGGACAGAGTGCGTGAGGCGGCTCAGAGTGATGAGAATATCATGCCCGCACTGGTCGAGGCAGTTAAGGCTTACGCCACGCTCGGGGAAATCAGCAGCGCCCTCAGAGATGTGTTTGGTGAATACCGCGAGCCGAGCCTAGTATAGCCAAGGAGTATCAGCCATGCCAAATAAAAGGATACGTGTCTTGATAGCCAAACCGGGGCTGGATGGTCACGACCGGGGGGTTAAAGTGTTGGCTCGAGGCCTGAGGGATGCCGGGATGGAGGTAATCTACCTCGGGCTGCGGCTAACCCCGGAGCAGATTGCTGAGGTGGCAATCCAAGAGGATGTCGACGTAGTGGGCCTAAGCTGCCTCTCCGGGGCTCATATGACCCTATTCCCTAAAACAATAAAGCTTACTAGAGAGAAGGGTGGCCGGGACATCCTGTTTGTCGGAGGCGGCATTATACCAAAGAAGGACCTGCCCCAACTCAAAGAGGCGGGAATGGCGCAAACCTTCGGACCGGGCACGCCTATTGCGGAGATTGCCAGTTTTATCAGAGAAAACCTGCCGGAGGAGAATCGTGATACGAAAGATTGACCATATCGGAATCGCCGTGAGAAATATTAGAGATGCGATTAAGATATATACCGACGCTTTAGGGCTGGAGGTTAAGGATATTGAGACTATTGAGGAGCACAAGGTAAAAGTCGCCATGATTCCCGTGGGTGAGAGTAAAATCGAGTTATTAGAACCAACCCACCCGGAAGGAAATATTGCTAAATACATTGAAAAAAGGGGGGAGGGACTCCACCACCTGGCGCTTGAAGTAGAAGATATTGAGGCAACGCTAGACTTGCTCAAAGCCAAGGGGATTCCGCTCGTAGATGAGAAACCGAGAATCGGGGCCGGAGGAAACAAGATAGCTTTTCTGCACCCCGGAGGGGCCAGTAGGGTATCAATCGAACTGGTTGAACCAAGGAAGTAAACAAGGTAGCGCAACCGAAAGACGAATGAAGTAGAGGCAGGCATCCATCTCTACACCTGGTGCTCTTTATTTCACCCAGCTTCCGGGCTTGGACCGTTGAATACCTGCGGTTTACCAACACGAGTCAGCAGTGCGCTGCCTGAACCATAAGATAGA
>CAZHRO010000053.1:0-6427 GCA_964535045.1 uncultured Dehalococcoidales bacterium
CGACAGCTTCCAGGTTGTCCTTATTAGCGGCGTAAATCAGTGGTTTCCGGTCGCCACCGGCCCTTAAACCCGCCTTCAGGATATCGGGGTTATCACTCATCAGGATAAGACTGGCATCACTACTCTGGACTACTCTGCTAACCAGAGCCTCAAATTTGCCTGCGTCCCCGGAATCAGCTTTTAAGGCTACCAGCTCCGGGCGAAGGGTGAGACCCACCCTCTCATACTGGAGCCTGAACCTTTCCAGACGAGCGCCAACCTCAGCCTCGTCCATAGTGTCACTGATGAGGAGGGCAAAGCCCGGGGGGTTCTCAAACCTCTTTTCGTGGCGGAACATGACCGTCTCACCGCCCACCTTCAAGGCTCTATCACCCGTACCAATAGTCACCACTCTTATCGGTGGTGCCGAGGCTTCGGACAACTGGGCTTTTGCCTCCTCAGAGACATAGGGGCAGGCAGAAAGCTCCGCCTTCCCTGCCGCCAGACTCATGGCGAAGGCAAGGCAGGTAGGCACCCCACACTCACCACAGTTCGTCTTGGGTAAAAGCTTAAATATCTGTATTCCGGTAAGGGCCATCGCTAATCTCCTTTTCTAATCCAGTATCGGCTCCATGCTAAGGGCCGGGTGCCCCTTCTCCTCCAGGAAGGGAAGAATCTCTTCCTCAGTGGTACCCACCGTCTCATCGGCAACCATGTCGAGAAGGTCAGGAACGCCCATTTCCTTGGCCCTGACCTTAAACCTCTCACCAATCTCTTCCTTCAGCATCTTGGGCATCCAGACCATTCTTAGTAAGCCGCCATCACCGATGAGGTATTTCCGCTGGCAGATATTATACTTCCCGTGACCAACGAAGCCGGGAGTACTCAGTCCACCGCCGACAGTACCCGCCAGGGTGGTAAACTTCATCCCGCAGGGGGTTTCTCCAGTATATTCTCGATTTACCGTCATTATCCCGTTGCACAGGGGCAGGACCGCCGCCACACACTCACAACACCCGCAGGTGGTCATCGGGTCGTGTACCAGGCTGTAGAAGTTATAGTGGTCCAGCTTTCCCCGGGAAGCCTTAAATAGAAACTCGTTTACTCCTTTAAACTGCCCCAGCTTGGGGTCAAGGACCTCCCCCTTGGGTACCGGCTGATTGGTTCCCGTCGGGGTAATCTCATAGGCCGCCTTGCAGTCCATCCAGTTATAGGAACCGCAGAGACCGGTCCTCTCCGGGCTAATAACACAAACATGACTGGGCGCAAAGGACTGGCATAGGGTGCAGGAATAGAACGTATCGGTAGTCTCATCGGTCATGCCTTCAATTCGGGCATCGCGAGCGGCGTACACCTGCTTGGCCTGCTCTATTATCTTTCTTACCTTGTCCTCCTCGGTATAGAGCGTCACCTGCAGCTTATCGAATATCCGGCCGAAATGCTGGTGCAGGGCGGCATGAAGAAGGACCCCGATATGACGAAGTCTAAAGCCCTTCTCAAAAACCTCCTTGGAGATTCGGAGCCAGCCAATATCCCTCTGCCCGTTATGGAAACACCCCTGAGTATAGTTTATCAGGTGGTGAATCTGCCGCTCCAGGATAGGTTCATAGTCCTCCTGCATCTCCCTGCCGGCAACCTGAACGGTGATGGCTAATGGTAATCGGGACTCCGGGGGCACATCGGTTATTTCCGGGCCAATCACCTCGAATTTTCCGTCCTCTACCTCGTCCATCCGCTTGCTGGTAACCCACTCAACCATTGGGGTAAACCCACCGCCACACTCCAGGTACCACATACCCTTCCGAATCCTCTCTCCCTCAAAGGCGGGACCAAAGCCGGTTGGAATCGGTATCTCAGTCACGGCGACCTTCAGGCCTCTTACCTCTATGGCTTTGGTTACAATACTATCGTGGGGAACATTGGAGACAACGTGCTCGTAGGTGCAGATGCCGGTGGGTAGAATCTCAGGTATCGGGGTATCGGCGATAACGGGGAAGCCAAAGTTGATTGCCCCCGCCGCATTGGCATACCATTCGTCGGTGACAAAACCCAGAGGCATGGCGAAGGCAAAGATACGGTCCTTGTTATAGATAAGGTGCTTCCTGTAGTCACCGGGCTGAATGCCACCAAAGGAGAACCCCGCCCTGATGGCAAAGCCGGCTGCAAACACCGTAGCGCTTACATCAGGCCCGAAGGAAACCAACCGGGTGGGCCACCCAATCTGCACCCCGGCCTCTAAAAGCTGCTCGGCGAATCTCTTTCCGTTATGGTCAGCCGACATAAAAATATAGAGGTTCTTCTGCTGTAATTCCTGAGCGATGTCCTTGGCTATCTGTGGGGTCGGCGCCGCCCCGAGAATGGCAGCAAAACCGGGGGCAGTGCCATCAACAAACTCAATTCCCCTCTTTCTCAGGATAACATCATCGGCGGCACCTAACCAGATGTTATCATCAGTAGGCTCTTCCTGCTTGGTATAAAAATCTGGCTCCTCCAGATACCTTATGGCCTCCAGTAACTCTTCAGCAAAGAAGGTCGCCATGCCGGCATCAAGCGCTGGTGCCAGATAGGGCAGGGGGCATGTCTCCCTCACCGGGGGTGGGAGAATAATCCGGCACTTTTTCAAGACCTGCTCCATATCACCTAATTTTTCTACCTTAAGGCCTAATATGCCGTAGATCACCGGGAGGTAGTAGGCAGTATTGGGAAAACCTACCGGTTCATTAGCCCCCCATTTGTCCATTGCCTCCCGCCACTTTTTCTCTGCCTGGTTTACAATCTTGTGTGCCCCTCTAATCGCTGCCGAAGCAATTATCTTAGACATCTTTAGACCTCCAATCTTCTCCTTCTGGTCCTTAAACTGCCTCCAGCTCCCGTCTCATCGCCATATCGTAGAGAACCCTCTCTCTAGCCTTATCGATACCCAGCGCCTTACGCTTCTTGTCAATATGGCCAATCATGAGGTGGGCCGCCTTAATCGGGTCTGGCTCAAAAGCCCACATTCCACCGTACATTGCCTCAAAGTCTTCAAACAGGTGCTTGGTCACCTCGTCGTTGCCTATCGTGGGCCAGGTAACACCAAAGACGGTAAATACCCCTGAGGCAACAAAATACTGACCGATAGAGATCGCCTTCTCACTCATCCACTCCGGAGCGGCGCCCGCTACCGGCAGTTCGCTAATATCATCACCCAGACCGCCGTCCTTTACCATGGCGGTAGCCGCCATCAGGATGCGGCTGTTGTCAACACAGGACCCCATATGCAGCACCGGCGGGATACCCACGGTCTCACATACTGAGGCCAGTCCTTCGCCAGCATATTTGGAGGCTGCTTCCGGAGTCATCAGCCCCATTTTAGCCGTAGCCATAGCACTGCAACCGGTCTGAATTACCAGCACGTCGTTCTTTATCAATTCTTTAACCATCGCAGTATGGTCGTTATCATGCGTGGTACGAGCGTTATTGCAGCCGACAACCCCGGCTACACCCCTGATGCGGCCATTAATTATGTTGTCGTTTAAGGGGCGGTAGGAGGCTCGGAAGAGGCCCCCTAAGAGGTAGTTAATGGTCTCGTGGCTGAATCCCGCAATCATGTCAGTCTGCTCTTCGGGAATATCAATATTATTCCCCCGGTTGGGGAAGTTCTCTATCGCCGTCCTGACGATAGCCTTTGCCCCCTCCAGGGCATTATGCTCATCAAACTCGATGTGCAGCGCCCCGGGAATCTTGGCCTTAGGTGACGTGGTGATAATCTTGGAGTGGTAGCACTGAGCAATATCGGGCAGCGATTGCATGATACACTGAATATCCACCACCATAACATCCACCGCCCCGGTAACCAGAGCCAGCTCCTGCTGCAGAAAGTTCCCGGCCAGCGGCACGCCGTGGCGCATCAGTATCTCATTAGCGGTACAGCAAATACCGCTCAGGTTTATCCCCTTGGCCCCCTTAGATTTAGCCAGCGCTATCATCTCCGGGTCCTGAGCCACCGCCACAATAACCTCGGAAAGTAAGGGTTCGTGACCGTGAATAACGAGATTAACCTCGTCCTTCTTCAGCACCCCGAGGTTTACCCTGCCCAGAACCGGGGCGGGGGTACCAAACAGGATGTCCTGCAGTTCGGTAGCGAGCATGCTGCCTCCCCAGCCATCCCCTATAGCCGCTCTCACCCCCTGTCTCAAAAGGTTATGGTAGTCCTGGTCAACCCCGATGTGGGTGCGGTGCATTATCTCCACAATCTCCCGGTCAATCCCCCTGGGGGCAACCCCTTCTCGCCGCCAGAGCTCCTGGCGTTTTAGCGGGGCTCGATTCAGGAACCGAAGCTCGCCCTCCTGTTTACCAAATTCAGCCAGGGCAATCTCACCAATATCAATGGCTATCTCCTGATTACTGCGGTTTCCGATCTCCACCCCCCACTCCAGGGCCAGCTGCAGCAGCTTCTGCTCGTCTCTGATTTCGTAGCCCGGTGCCTTCCCCTCAGCCGCCGCCAGAAAGAGCTCAGCCACTCCTCGACCATGGTCAGAGTGAGCGGCCGCTCCCCCGGCTACCATCCGAATAAAATTACGGGCGGCAATGGTCTCGGCTGTTGCCCCGCAGATACCCCGCTCCATTTCTCCGTCAACGCTGAGCACCCGGCAGGGTCCCATCCCGCAGTTTTTACAGCAGCTACCGGCAGCACCGATGGCACACTGTGTCATCTCGCTGGCCCGATCAAACGCAGTAACCACGCGATCCTTAGCCGCCTTGTCCATCATCCTGAGGCTAGCTTCATCAACACTCTTGTTAATCTTCCTTCTCGCCATCTACCTCACCTCCTTTGCAATTACTTGTTTACCCTACGAGGCTGTTAGCTCCGCCATCATCTCACGAACCAGCCTGATTGCCTCAGGGTGTCTCATAATCATCACGTCCCCACCCGCCAGAAGCAATACCATCGCCGACATCGCCTCCATCAGGATGCCCCTTTTGGCGGCATCACCCAGCGTCGGGTCTTCTTCGGCAGGAATATGAACTTCCTTGGTCTTCCACACCTCTTTGGCAATATTACAGATAATTGGGAACTGGAGCTTATCGTCCTGCTGCGTAAGCCCCGCCATCCTCATCCGCTCCATCACGGAATAACAGTATTCAATCCCGTAGCCGATGCCGCTCACCGTCGGGTCGATTACTAGCAGCTCATCAGGGACACCCAGATTGCCCAGCAGGATATTAAGCTGCTTGGCCAGGTTGATGTCTATCGGCGACGAGGCAATCACCGTATGCTGGTAGGCAATCGCTGATGCCCCAATCCTCTTATGGTCGCCTTCCTCGACCGGTCCCACAATCAGCCTCCTACCCTGACAAACCTCGGCAACCAGCCTCAGCACCTCGGTATCCTTCTCATGGTTTGCCGTCCCCCAAACGATTAGAGGAACATCTATGGCATCAGCCACCTTCTTGACTACCTGAGCCGCCTCTTCAGCCCCCCGGTCGAGACCATTGGGGTCGGTGCTTAGCAGCTGAAGACAGAGCATCTCCGCACCATAGTCGCTTATGCACTTTTTTGCCCAGGCTACCGGGTCATCAGTTACCCCGGCGAAAGGCTCCAGGGCTGCCGGCGCCCACTCCTCGGGCGGACAGTCATAGACCTCCATGGCAATTTGGGGCAGGTGCGGCATTTCACCCTCAAAAAGATAAAAAGGATAGCAGGTCTCACCCCCAACCGTAACTGCCTTATCACCGCCACCAAGTGTTATCTCTCTTATTTGGCCGCTATACGACGTTTTGGGAACTTCAAATACCATTTCTCACCACCTTATCTAGGCTGGATTCTTTCTCTTTTCACTACCGTACCAGTCTTTCCCGTACCAGTATCGCTCACCACTCTTCAGATATTTAAGCTTTTCCTCACGATTTTCTAGCTTATGCCGCCACTTTCCGAGTTCCTCACCATCAGGTTTACCCGACTCATAGGTGGCCCCCAGCACCTCAACCCTTTCTCTATTGGGAGCTTCCTTTTCCTCAACCTTGTATTCCATTGAGTCCCCCTTTCTACAGCAAACCAGCCGCCAGTTTGGCTGCCTTTACCGTATTCAACATGAGCATGGTTATCGTCATCGGCCCCACGCCGCCAGGTACCGGCGTAATTGCCTTAGCCTTTTCCTTAACCGCATCAAAGTCCACATCACCGACCAGAATGGCTTTACCCTCAGCTGTTTTACCTATTCGGTTAACCCCCACGTCGATTACCACCACTCCTTCCTTGACCATGTCAGCAGTGACGGCTTTAGGCCTGCCTGCGGCTACTATCAGTATATCAGCGCGCCTGGTGTGGGAGGAAATATCTCGGGTACAGGTATGACACACGGTAACCGTGGCGTTAGCCCCCTCCTTCTTCTGGAGAAGGACGTTGGTTATCGGCTTACCGACAATATTACTCCTGCCCACAACCACCACCTCTGCCCCCTTGGTC
>CAZHRO010000054.1:0-6321 GCA_964535045.1 uncultured Dehalococcoidales bacterium
CCGTTTTTACCGGAATTAGTCAAGGTTCTCCGCAGGCATGGTGAGATTACCGTATTGGCCGAGGTTGAGGCCGAGCTTTGTCAGATGAGTCCGTCCACTATTGACCGCTTGCTGAAGCCCTGGCGGCGTCTGGGAGGGCGGCGCCCTTTCAGCACCACCAAGCCGGCAAGCCTGCTTAAGAGCTCCATCCCTATTCGCACCTTTGCCGACTGGGAGGAAGACAAACCTGGTTTTCTTGAGGCTGACCTGGTGCCCCACTGTGGCGACAGCCCCGAAGGCTTCTATCTTAATACCCTGTCCACAGTGGATATCGCCACAGGGTGGTCTGAGTGCGTTGCAGTATGGGGGAAGGGACAGGAACGCGTCGGCAGCGCAGTGCACCGAGTGCGGCAGCGCCTGCCCTTCCCTCTCCTGGGACTGGACTCGGACAATGGCGGTGAGTTTATCAACCAGCACCTTTTCGCCTATTGCCAGCGAGAGAAAATCACCTTCACTCGCTCCCGCTCTTACAGGAAAAACGATAACTGCCATGTGGAGCAGAAAAACTGGTCGGTAGTGAGGCGGCTCATTGGCTATGACCGCTATAACTCGAGGGCAGCTTACGAGACACTCAATCGGATTTACGACCTGCTTCGCCTCTATGTGAATTTCTTCCAGCCGGTGATGAAGCTGGTGAGCAAGACCAGGCACGGGGCTAAGGTGCACAAGGTATACGACACGGCTCGAACACCCTATCAGCGAACACTTGAATCCGGCGTGCTCACAGAGGCAAAGCAGCAGGAGTTGGCGGCAACTTACCATGGTCTCAACCCCGTCCTCCTGCTGAAGCAGATCAATGAGAACCTCGAGTCTCTATGGAAACTAGCGGTACTTCCTGCTCATGAACAGAAGAAAGCTACGACCCAAAAGGTGTTAGTAACATGATTTATGAGGCAGCTAAGACCCCTTCGGTAACAGTTTCTATTGACGCAATACGGGGGGTAGGGTATATAAATCACCCTTTGTTTCACCCCCATCATTACCCTCTCCCTTGGTGGGAGAGGGTAACAACCCATGGTAAAAGCAACAGATGAGGCTAAGCGGTTAGGGTGGTAAAAGATAAGCAGCGATGGTCGGGGTTCCTGGCTAAAGATACGTCCGTCTAGCCCCGCGAAGGCAGCATAACCACCGCCGAGCCGGTTACAGTCTTTTCGCCCTGGGGGTTTTCCGCCCAGATTTCCACACGGGCGTAATTCTTGCCGTCCTCGACGTACTTTTTGGTGACCTTACCATTGCAGATGATGTCCTCGTGGACTAAGTTCATACCGCGGTAACTGCCGTTCAGCTTCACCAGCACTCCCCCCTCGCCGAGCCAGTCGGTAAGCATCTGACCGAGGAAAGAAAGCGCCAGCCAGCCGTGGACGATTATTCCAGGCAGGCCGTTGGCAAGGGCAAAATCTTTATCGTAGTGGATTTGATAATAGTCGCCGGAGGCGCCGGCGTACTTCACCAGCTGCATGGTGGTGGGGTACTTCACCAGCGCCGGTATCTCGCTGCCCGCCTCGATATCTTCGTAATATACCTGCTCGGCCATTCTTCTCCTGCTAGTATTTGATATAGGTGTTTTTACCCTTCACAACCACTTCCCCGTCCTGATTGGTATAAGTTACTTCCGTGAACATGAAGAGCGTGGGGCCTTCCTTCCCCTCTACCTGGCGCAGTCGGGTAAGCTTACCGGTCACCGAGATGACATCTCCCGCTTTGATGGGACGCAGGTATTCCAATTCGCTGGCGCCGTTGAGGAGCCTTTTCAATGGTGTGGGTGCGTTGAACAGCCGGTGCAGCAGCTCGGTGGGAACGAGGGCGGCGGGGAAAGTGGGGGGCGCTACCTCCTGCCAGCGGGGATTGGGGTCTTCTATGGCCTCGACGAACTTTTTTATCATGCCCTTTTCAATCTCGTAGACCTCGGGGCCGAAGTCAACGTTAAGCATGTTCTGCAACTCATCACTGATTACGGGTTCATCTATCAAATGGGGATACCTCCGCACTACACTGGACTTAATAATATTATAGCTTAAAGTGTGAGGGGGTGACCAGCCGCGTTCAAGCCTTCAGCTTCTTAATGAGATTGGCCACGTTCTTGCCGAAGTTCCAGGCGGTATTCATGCCCTCCTCGTCACCGGTCACTTCGCCCTTCTCGCGGCCGAAAGCCATGTTCCAGTAGGTGGAGCCGGGATTGATTATCTGCATGATGTGAAACCAGAGCAGGAGCTCGGCAAAGGTGAAATCCTGCCCGGCACGCCGGGCCACAACCAGAGGACCCCCTACCTTGCCTTTAAAGCCCCCGGAAGCCCGCGACATAAACCCGGCCCTCTCCAGGAAACCCTTCACCAGAGAAGTTGCCGAGCTATAATACACGGGGGAAGCCACGATGATGGCATCCGCCTTTATCATCTTGGCATATACAGGCTGAAGGTCGTCCTCTATCGAGCAGCCTTCATGGTCATAACAGTAACCACAGTGGTTGCAACCGCTTATATCGAGTCCCGCCAGACTTACCAGTTCCGTATCCAGCCCCTCCTCGGCGATGGCTTTCAGGCAATGGGCGGTCAGCGTTTCCGTGTTTCCCCCTTTACGGGGACTGCCGACGATTCCTATTGCTCTCAACACAAACACCCTCCTTCTACTCGTAAAGCTTATGCTCTTTGATATAATCGGCCACCGGTCCGGGCACAAGGTCGACGATGGGTTCTCCCCGGGAAGCCTTTTCCCTTATGTCCGTTGAACTGATATCCGTCAGTGGTTTTTCCAGGAATACAACACGACTTGATATGCCCGGCACTTTCTTCTCCAGAGCCCGGATATCAGGACAGTCAAAACCGGGGCGGGGCACCGCCGCCAGTATGCACACGTTTATGATGCGTTCAGGCTCACGCCACTCGGGGAAATACGCCAGACTGTCCCAGCCGATGATGAAGTATATTTCACTACTACTCTCCGGTCTTTCCCGCAGTTCTGTGACGGTGTCAACAGTGTAGGACGGACCGGCACGCTCAATTTCCATGGTGGATACTTTTATCCAGGGAATGCCGGCAACCGCCAGGCGCAACATAGCCAGCCGGTGTTCCGCCGATGTTACCTTGTAATTACTCTTGAACACCGGCTGACCGGACGGCACTATGAGTACTTCCGACAGTCCCAGGGCGTCCCGCGCCTCTTCCGCAATCAATATATGCCCCCGGTGCACGGGGTCGAACGTCCCGCCGAGTACGCCTATCTTCACTCTTCACCCCCGGGGAGATACCATTCCCAGGCATACTCTCCGCAGCGGACCCTATCGCCATTTTTCGCCCCCGCCCTGGCTAATGCCTTATTCACACCCAGGCGGTTGAGCTGCAGGTTAAGCTGCCAGCGTATTTCGGAAGGCGTAACACCGGCCCCTGCGATAATCCGTTCCAGGTCCGGCGCGGATATCAGGTACTCCTCTCCCACCTTTCTTACCTCGATGCGGGGTTCTTTGGGGTGGGGCCGGAAAATTTTCACAGGCGGCTTAATCCTCTCTCTATCTACCGGCAAAGCCTTAAGGACTTTATATGCCTCTGCCATCAGTCCAGCCACACCCTGGCCGGTAGCCGCCGAGATATAGTGTGCTTTTACCCCCGCGTTGTTCATCTCCTCCTTAATGCTTTCCATGCGCTTCTGCACATCGGGAAGGTCTATCTTGTTCACGGCAACAATCTGCGGTTTCTGTACAAGCGATATATCGTAAAGACCCAGCTCCTTGTTGACTTTTACCATGTCGCCTGATGGAGATTCGGAGGTACCGCTCACCAGATGTAATAGCATTTTCGTTCGCATGGCATGGCGCAGGAACTCATGACCGAGGCCTTTCCCGCTGTGGGCCCCTTCGATAAGACCGGGTATTTCCGCCAGGATAAAAACCTCCATACCCACTTCAACAATTCCCAACTCCGGTTCTATGGTGGTGAAGGGATAGTCGGCCACCTTGGGCCTGGCAGCAGACGCCGCGGTCAGCAGCGTTGACTTACCAGCATTCGGGTATCCGATGATACCGACATCGGCTATCAGCCTCATCTCCAGCCTGATGACCTTTTCTTCACCTTCCTGACCGGCCTGGGCGATATGCGGAGCCTGATTTGTCGAGGATGTAAAATGCGTGTTACCCCAGCCGCCTTTCCCACCGGGAGCTACGACCACCTCGTCGCCGTCTTCATTGAGGTCGGCAAGTATCACCTCCTCCCCGCCCCCGGTCACTTCCGCCACTATCGTCCCCGCCGGCACCAGTAAGACAATGTCCTTGCCATTCTTCCCCTTTCTGCGGTTGCCCTCGCCGTTCTGGCCCTTTCCCGCGCGGTATATCTTATTTTGCCGATACCTGCGGAGATTATCCACTGCGTTATCTGCTTTTATAATAACGCTGCCGCCCCGTCCCCCATCGCCACCGTCCGGACCGCCGTACGGCACGAATTTCTCACGCCTGAAGCTAACCGCTCCGTTGCCACCTCTACCGGATATTACCTTTATCTCTGCCGTATCAAACATTATTCCAATACGCTATTTGTTTTTGGTAATAAAACAACACTATATGTTATATCTTATACATAATAACAGAAATCTTAATAACAGGTGTAAGGGAAAAATTTACATCGAGTGAATGAAGCTAATTGTTATCAAAAAATAATTGAAATCATTTAAAAATAAACGAAAAATCAAAGAAAACAAATTCAAAAATGCAGGAAATACTACATATGCGTATCCCTATCATTAATGGTGGAATCCTGCCGATTGTTTAAATGTTCAGGAGGCGTTTCTAGGCTTCTGTTTATGGTGGAGAATGCGGTGTACATCGCGTAATTTACGCTTGAGGTAAAGGTTTTCGTCGATGTCACCTATAATTCTCTTACAGGCAGAGGTAACCGTTGCGGCGTCCCGGTTGCCCAGTTCTCGCCCGATTTGCTCCAGCGAGCAGTTGGTTTCCTGGCGTATCAGGTACATGGCGAGACGGCGTGCCAGAGAGGTATCCTTATCACGCTTCCTGCCGATGATTTCATCCCGGGTCATCTGGAAACAATCGGCGACGGCGTCGATAATAGAAAGCGGCGTGATGTCGTCCGCGAGGTATTCCTTGCTGGCAACGTCCTCAAGGGCTCTGGTGGCGGTATCAACGTCGGGTGTGACTCCCAGTAGCTTGGCATAGGCTACCACCCGGTTCAGTGAGCCCTCCAGTACCCTGATATTTTCCGGCGCCTCGCGAGCAATCAACTCCAGGACATTTTCGCCGAGACTTACGCCGTTATTCCTGGCTTTCGATCGAAGAATCGCCAGCCGGGTTTCGTAATCCGGCGGCTGGATATCAACGATAAGTCCCCATTCAAAGCGCGAACGAAGGCGTTCCTCCAGCAGAGGCATTGACTTGGGGTGGCAGTCGCTGGTAATAACTATCTGCCGGTTGGTGTTGTGAAGCTCGTTGAAAGTATGGAAGAAGCTTTCCTCGGTCTGTTCCTTGCCGCCGATGAAATGGATATCGTCAATGAGCAACATGCCGATACTGCGGTATTTGTTACGGAACTCCTCGGTGGTTTTCTCGCGCAGTGCGGTGACAAACTCGTTGGTGAATTGCTCGGCACTGGTGCAGATGACATTTATCCGGTTGGCTGTAGCTGCCTGACCGATGGCGTGAAGAAGGTGCGTTTTGCCAAGTCCTGCGGAGCCGTAAATGAACAGGGGATTATAAGTGTGTCCCGGGTTCTTGGCAACAGCAAGCGAGGCAGACCGGGCAAGTCGGTTGCCGTTGCCCTCGATGAAATTGTCGAAAGTATACCGTGGGTTAAGTCTGGTCCGGGGAGGCGCTGCCTCTGGGATAGCCTGTATCTGCTGTTTGGAGCCGTTACCGCTGTGTTGATGTTTACCGTTGACCTGAAATTCTACCTGTACTTCAGGTGAGGTAAGGCCGATTAATGCTTTTTCGATTAGGGAGCGCTGGTTTTTATCAAGGTACTCCGCGACGAAGGTATTGGGGACACCTATGACAAAACGGTTATCCCGGTGGTCCAGGCCGGTGGTCTTGCCGAACCAGGTGCGGTAGTTCGGCTTGCTGACCTGAATTTGCAACTCGCCCAGGGCGGCTTCCCATATTTCTTGAGGTGATCGGTTTCGAGTAGGTTCCATAGGTTACGAGCCTGCAAATAGCCTGCCGCAGGCAAAAATACCCCCCTCTATTGTTAGAGAAAAAATGCTACCCTGCCTCACTACTATTCGGGACTTCCCGCCCGTAACGGCGGGCTCTGTGGAGCTAAAAGTTAATAAACATTTAAATTATTA
>CAZHRO010000055.1:0-6238 GCA_964535045.1 uncultured Dehalococcoidales bacterium
TGCGTGGTGCTCAACCCTACCGGCGTCCCGACGGCTCCTATATCAGATTTGATGAGAATGCGGCTGTGATTTTAACTGATAAGAATAATCCCAGAGGAACCAGAATCTTTGGGCCGGTAGCTCGGGAATTGAGGGAGAAGAATTTCACCAAAATAATATCGCTGGCCCCTGAGGTACTGTAATTATAGCGATGCAGTTTAGGGGAGCTCTTCAGGAGTGAGCATGAAGATTAGGAAGAATGATACGGTAATGGTTATTGCCGGGAAGGACAGGGGCAAAAGGGGTAAGGTGCGTTTTGCTTATCCGACCGAGGAGCGGTTGATAGTCGAGGGGGTTAACTTTGTCAAGAAGCATGCTCGACCGACTGGTCAGGCCAGGCAGGCTGGCATAATTGAGCGGGAGGCACCAATCCCGGTGTCAAATGTCATGCTGGTCTGCACCCGGTGTAATCGGCCTGCCCGGATTGGTTTCCGCTTTCTGGAAGATGGCCGAAAGGTTAGAATCTGTCGCTCCTGTCACGAGGTGATTGATTAGATGTCGCGACTTAAGGAAAGATACCGGAAAGAGGTCATTCCTGAGCTGATGAAGCTTTACGGGTATCAGAACATAATGGAGGTACCGTGCCTTGAAAAGCTGGTGCTTGGTATCGGCTTGGGGGAGGCGATTCAGAACGCTAAGGCTCTGGAGGCGGCCGAGAGTGACCTGGCGGCAATCTCAGGGCAGCACCCGGTAGTTACTCGGGCGAAGAAGTCTGTCTCTTCTTTTAAGTTGAGGACAGGAATGCCCATTGGCATGAAGGTGACCCTGCGTGGGGAACGCATGTATGACTTCTTTGATAAACTGGTGAATGCGGTTCTGCCGCGTCAGCGAGAGTTTCAGGGGGTTTCTCGAAACTCATTTGACGGAAGGGGTAATTATACACTGGGGCTTAGGGAGCAGATTATTTTCCCCGAGGTAGATTACGATAAAATAGACAAGGTGCGGGGGCTTGAAATTTCAATTGTTACCACGGCGAAGACAGATGAGGAAGGCAGACACCTGCTTGAACTATTAGGTATGCCTTTTACTAAGGGTTAGAGGTGGTAAAGTTTGGTGATAGCTAGGGATTAGGAGTTAATATCGATGGCAAAGAAGGCAATGGTTGTAAAATCAAAGCGGCCACCTAAGTATCGGGTGCGGCAGTATCATCGCTGTTACCTCTGTGGCCGGCCGCGTGCCTATATGCGTCAGTTTAGTTTGTGTCGTATTTGCTTCCGCCAGCTGGCCCTGGCTGGTCAGGTTCCAGGGGTAAGAAAATCAAGTTGGTAAGGGTGGTATGAAGCTAAAGGCTTACAGACGGCTTTGATTTTCTGAGGAAGGCGACGGACTAAAGGGGGTTTGAGTGACTGTTTCCGATCCAATAGCAGATATGTTAACCCGAATACGTAATGCCATTATGGCTCGGCATGATTCTGTGCTGATACCGGCATCAAAGATGAAGCTGGCAATTGCTAGAATCCTCAAGGCCGAGGGCTTTATTAGTGATTATGAGGTGGTTAAGGATAAGTCCTTCCGGGTGATTAAGATTAGTCTTCGGTATGATGAAAACAATCAGTCCGTTATTTCCGGGCTGGAGCGGGTAAGTAAGCCCGGCCTGAGGGTGTATACCGGGCGCAGGGAAATTCCTCGCGTCTATGGTGGTTTGGGTGTTGCCATAGTGTCAACGCCCAAAGGAGTTATGACCGGTCAGCAGGCCTGGCGGCAGGGGGTTGGGGGAGAGCTGCTGTGTTATGTTTGGTAAACCAGGTGAGGTTATCGAGACTTTGTATTATCGAATTAGTATTATCACTGAGGGTAGCATAGATGTCTAGAGTGGGGCGGGTGCCGATAACGATACCGCCGGGGGTAACCGTGGATATTAAGGGTAGCGAGGTCACGGTAACCGGACCTAAGGGGAAGCTCTCCCGATGCTTTAGCCCGGATATGTCTATTACTTTAAGCGATAATACGCTTGCCGTCTCGCGGCCCAGTGATAGTAAGGAGCATCGTTCCTTACACGGACTAACCCGCAGCCTCCTGGCAAACATGGTGGAGGGGGTATCCCGTGGCTTTGAGAAGAACCTGGAAATAGTTGGTGTCGGCTATCGGGTAGAAAAGTCGGGGGATAAGCTGGTATTTCGTATTGGTTATTCTCACCTGGTGGAGGTGTCCCCACTACCCGGCGTGTCCCTGGATACTGAGGGGGCAAACCGGGTTAAGGTGAGCGGGATTGATAAAGAGGTGGTGGGTGAGATGGCGGCTGAGATTAGGGCTATTCGCCCGCCTGATGCTTATAAGGGTAAGGGTATCAGGTATCTTGGGGAGCGGGTTCGCTTGAAACCGGGTAAAGGCAAGCAGAGCAGTGGATAAAGGGAATTGTCATGGGTAAACTTGAGCCAAGGGCGGTGCGCCAGATAAGACATAAGCGGGTTAGGGCTAAGGTAGGGGGTACCAGCCAGAAGCCGCGCTTATGCGTATTTCGAAGCCTGAATCATATCTACGCTCAGGTTATTGATGACTTAAAGGGGCATACTCTGGCTTCAGCCTCAACCCTTGATCCTGAAATAAGGGAGGAAACTAAGGGGAAGTCGAAGACTGGCGGGGCTGAGATGGTTGGTTCGCTGGTGGCGAAGCGAGCCTTGAGCCGGGGAATAAACCAGGTGGTTTTTGACCGTGGCGGGTACAAGTATCACGGCCGGGTGAAGGCTTTAGCTGAAGCCGCCCGAAAGGGTGGGTTGAGATTCTAGGAAAGGTGGGTTTTAACTAGGTGGCAGATTTGGCAACCAGGATAGATCCAGATGAGCTTGTGCTTACCGATAAGCTGGTTTATATTAATCGTGTGTCCAAGGTGATGAAGGGGGGGAAGCGCCTTAGTTTCAGTGCCTTTGTGGTAACCGGTGATGGTAATGGACATGTCGGTATTGGTCGGGGTAAGGCTAAGGAGGTGCCAGCAGCAATCAGTAAGGCAGGTGCTTATGCCCGGAAGAGTCTGATTAGGGTGCCGCTTAAAGGGACTACCATTCCCCATGAGATAAGGGTTAAATTTGGGGCGGCTAAAGTGTTGCTTAAACCGGCCGCACCCGGTACCGGGATTATTGCCGGTAGCAGTATTCGGATGGTAATGGAGGCAGCGGGAGTTAGGGACGTCCTGACCAAGTCGCTCGGCAGCTCTAACCGGGTTAATATGGCGAAGGCGGCTATGCTGGCTCTCGAGCGCCTTAGAGACCCCGAGGAGGTGTTGGCCAAGCGCAAGGGAGGCTCTAAGGCTGAGGAGGTACCGGGTAGTGGCTAGGCTTTGCATTGTCTGGGTCAAGAGCGGCATCGGTTATAACAAGAACCAAAAGAGGACCTTAAGGGCTCTTGGTTTGCGTCGTTTAAATCAGAGTGTCGTCCATAGTGACTGTGCCTCAGTCAGGGGCATGATTAATGAAGTAAAGCATCTGGTGAAAGTGGAGGTTGAAGGTTCGTGAGACAGGATGAGCTCTCGCCAGTCTTAGGTTCGAGAAGGAGACGGAAGCGGGTGGGGCGCGGTGATGGCAGTGGGCATGGCACCTACTCCGGGAGGGGTTGTAAGGGACAGAAGTCTCGTTCTGGTTACAGGATGAAGCCCGGCTTTGAGGGAGGGCAGCTACCTCTAATTAGACGCTTGCCGCGAAAACGTGGCTTTACCAATATTTTTAGAACGGAATACTCTCTGGTTAATCTGGATGAACTCAAGCAGTTTGAGACCGGAGGCGAGGTAACACCAGAGAGGCTGGTTGAGGCTGGGGTAGTAAAGTCGCTGCGGCGCCCAATTAAGGTTCTGGCTAGGGGCAATATCGATTTCCCTCTTTCAGTGAAGGCCAACCGGTTCTCCGCCGCTGCTAAAGCCAAGATCGAGGCGGCGGGGGGTAAAGTGGAGGAGATTGGACATGCGGCCGAGGCAAGCTGATTCCGCGCTGGCATTGCAGCCAAGAGCGAGACGGCCGGGGCAGGGGGGGCGGTCAACCAGACCACGACTACTTCAGGCGATGTTCGATGCCTTGCGGCTGCCTGACCTGAGGCATCGCATCCTCTTTACCGTTGGAATGCTGGTGGTCTTCCGCTTTGTGGCTCATGTGCCCCTCCCCGGGGTGGATGCAAATGCTCTGCAGCAGCTGTTTGAGCGGATGCCGATACTGGGCATGCTTGACCTCTTTAGCGGCGGTGCCATGAGGCAGTTCAGTGTTGTTGCTATGGGGGTCTACCCCTATATCACGGCATCAATTATAATGATGCTTTTGACGCCGGTTATACCCCGCCTGAACGCTTTATCTCAGGAGGGAGAGGCCGGTAGAAACAGGATAAATCAAATAACCCACTGGCTGACGGTGCCTCTGGCGGGCCTTCAGGGTTATGGGCAGATAGTAATCCTGCAGCGGGCTAGCCCTCCGGTACTGGCCAGTACTACCCCGCTCACCACGGCGACCATGATTTTGGCGATGATAGCGGGAACTATGTTCCTGGTCTGGCTGGGGGAGCTGATTACCGAGAACGGTATCGGTAACGGTATCTCGATAATAATCTTCGGTGGCATTGTCGCCAAGTTTACGGGGCTGATGGGTCAGAGTTCTTTAGCAGTACAGGCGGGACAGGGTGCTGGGGTGGCTGGTTATTTTATTATAGTTTTGATTACTATTGTAGCCATAGTTGTCTTTACTGAGGCGCACCGGCGTGTGCCGGTTCAGTACGCCAAAAGTGTCTTTCGTGGCGGGCGTATGTACCGGCAGGCGGGCTCGACCCATATCCCGCTGCGGGTAAATACTGCCGGCATGATACCACTTATCTTTGCCATGTCAATCGTGATGTTTCCGGGTATGATAGCCAGTTACTTCGCAGCTCCTCCTGGGGCTGAGCCTAACTTTGCCAACACCATTGTGAATCTGTTTAATCCCAACTCAGCCTTACCCATGGGGCTAGTCTACTGGGGGCTCTTTTTTGTGCTGACCATGGCTTTTGCCTTCTTCTATACCTTCGTCATCTTTCAGCAGCAGGATTTACCCGGTGTCTTACAGCGGCAGGGTGGCTTTGTCCCCGGCATCAGGCCGGGGAAGCATACCAATGATTATCTCAGCCAGGTGATTAAGCGTATCACCTGGGCGGGAGCTCTTTTCCTGGCTATTGTGGGGATTGTGCCCTTTCTCGCTCGGGAGATTACCAATATTCAGGTAATACAGCTATCGAGTATGGGGCTGATAATTGTGGTGGGTGTGGTTCTCGATACTATGAAGCAGATAGAGGCCCAGCTGGTTATGCGTCGCTACGAAGGTTTTATAAAGTGACGAACCTAGCCGCGGCCGGCATAAATACTTTATAAATGGGAGAAAGTGTTGTATATTATTCTTTTAGGTCCGCCTGGTGCTGGGAAGGGAACCCAGGCGGCTTATGTAGCACGGAAGCTAGGCTTGGTTCATGTGGCTTCGGGAGACCTGTTCCGGCAGGCCCTGAAGCGTGGGGATGATTTAGCCAGGCAGGCTGAATCCTATATGGAAAAGGGGATGCTGGTTCCCGATGAATTAACGGTGCGCATGGTGTTGGAGCGTCTTTCAGCACCAGACTCTGAGGCAGGCGTGGTTCTCGACGGCTTTCCCAGGAACCTGAAGCAGGCTGAGGCATTGGATGAAAATCTAGCCCGGAAGGGCAGGGCTATAGATGGAGTGGTCTATATCAAGGTCTCTGAGGAAGAGCTGGTACGGCGCTTGAGTGGACGCTGGATTTGCCGCCGGTGCCAGGCGCCATATCATGCTACCGACTCTCCGCCTGAGGTCTGGGGCAGGTGTGATCGGTGCGGTGGCGAGCTCTACCAGCGCTCTGATGACACCCCCGGAACTGTCAAAAAGAGACTCGAGGTGTATGCTACCGAAACCGCGCCCCTTATTGATTACTATACTGAGGCGGGTAAGCTGGTGGAGGTGGATGGAGAGGGGAGTGCGGAGGCAGTGGGCGAAAGAATAATGGCGGCACTGAAAAGAGAGACCAGGACCAGATGAGTATCATAATTAAGTCAGACCGTGAGATTAGAGCTATGCGTGAGGCGGGCAGAGTCGTGGCCATCATATTGGAGATATTGAGCGGAGAATTGAAAGCCGGAATGAAGACCAGGGAGCTGGATGTTATTGCCGGTCGGGAACTTAAGAGACTGGGGGCCAAACCGTCGTTTAAGGGATACCGGGGCTTTCCGGCTAATCTCTGTGTCTCGGTA
>CAZHRO010000056.1:0-6129 GCA_964535045.1 uncultured Dehalococcoidales bacterium
CGGCATCGCCGGAGTAAGAAATCATTGTTCGGACAGCCTTTTTTCGGCAGTCTCTTATCGCCTCAGCCCGATGGGGCGAAATCCAGAAGATTGAGCCTGAGCCGCTGCTGGCCACCCCAGTCGTCGACCTCCAGGTTATAGACGATGTCCAGTGGCGAGCTTACCTCTTTCAGGTATTCACCGGCGCGAAAGGCGACTCCGTCCCAGGTGAAACCATCCTGGCGTAGTCTGAGCCTGAGGTGTTCTCCATTAGCACCCATTGTTCGGCAGTCAGTAACCTCTACTTGCCGGCTGAGGAAGGATGGGTTCGGGTTGCCGTAGCCGAAAGGAGCCAGCTTCTGTATGGTGGGGAAGATATCCCCACCGAGGTTGGCTAGTCTGATTTCAGCGTCGATATCCAGGTGGGGGCGAAGGTCAACCCCGGCTAGTTCAGCGGTCGCCATCTCTAAGAGTGCCTTCTTTAAGCTGGTCAGATTCCTGGTGGGCAGGGTGAAGCCGGCGGCTTTGGGGTGTCCGCCGAAGCGGTTAAACAGATGACGAAGCTGGTTCAGGGCACGGATAATGTTAAACTCCGGGATGCTACGGCAGCTGGCGGTGCTTACCTGCTTCCCAATCTTGATGACGACCGCCGGGCGATAGAATTCCTCGCTGAGCCTGCCCGCCGCCAGTCCTATGAGTCCTGCCGGGTAGTCTTCATCACCGACTATTAGAATTGGTGAAATCCCCTCGTCCAGTATCCTCTGCCTGGCCTTAGCAACGACCTCAGTGGTCAGTCTCTGCCGTTCGCTGTTTTTCTTCTCAAGCCAGAGGCTCAGCTTGTGTGCCTCGTCATCTGAATCTGTTATCAACAGCTGGTAGCTGGGCAGGGCGTGCTCAAGCCGGCCGGTAGTGTTTAGCCTCGGGGCAATCACCCAGGAAATACTCTCCGTGTCAAGGCTGCCCATGGTTAAGCCGGTCTGGGTCATCATTTCTCTGATTCCCAGGCGCGGGCTGGTGTTAAGCAGTTTCAGTCCTTGTTTTACGAGGTACCGATTTTCACCCAGGAGCGGCATCATATCGGCGACGGTTCCCAGGGCGACCAGGTCCAGTAGCTTATCAGGCTCGGCCTCTTTGCCGAGGCTCTGGAGGAGGGCTTCTAGAAACTTAAAGGCGACACCAACACCCGCCAGCTCGGAGAAGGAATACTCTGAGTTGGGTAGCTTGGGATTAACCACGGCCGTAGCTGGTGGAATTACGTCTAGGGGAGTATGGTGGTCAGTAATAACAATATCAAGTCCCATCTTGCTTGCCTTCTTGACCTCGGCTATTCCGGTAATTCCGCAGTCCACGGTGATAACCAGGCTGATGCCCTGCTGATGAAGCTTTTCAAGGGCGCCAATTCTTAGTCCGTGGCCTTCGTTAAGGCGATGTGGTATGTAGGGCGTAACCTTAGCTCCGAGGCTTGATAACCCCTGAACGAGCAGGGCGGTCGCCGTGATGCCGTCGGTATCAAAGTCGCCGTAAACAGCAATACTCTCCCCGGAAAGCAGGGCGCGATAAACTCGGGATAGCGCCTGGGGCATGCCGGGGAGAGAAAAAGGATTATCGGACAGGCGCTCATCGGCGGTAATGAATGATTCCAGCTGGGATGTTTCGGTGAGACCACGGTTGTAGAAGAGCTGGGCAATCAGAGGGGGGAAGCTGGCGGTTCTAGCTAAATATTCGGCTGGGGCTGGGGGCAGTAAATTCCATCGGCTGTGGTTCAAATTACCTCCGGATATCTTCGAAAGACTAGGACTGAGTTATGGCCGCCGAAGCCGAAGGAATTGGACAGGGCCGTGTTAACGCTGGCTTTTCTAGCTACATTAGGCACGTAGTCCAAATCGCATTCCGGGTCGGGGTGAGTGAGGTTTATCGTTGGTGGTATAATGCCGTGCTGGATTACCATGACGCAGAGCGCTGCCTCAACCGCTCCCGCAGCCCCAATCGTGTGTCCCATCATTGACTTGGTGGAGCTTATAGGAATCTTATGAGCGTCCTTACCAAACACGGTCTTGATGGCTTTAGTTTCCATTCGGTCGTTTAGTGGTGTCGAGGTGCCATGGGCACTTATGTAGTCAATCTCGCCGGGTTTCGAGCCGTCTCTGTTGAGTGCCGCCCGCATCGCCCGGGCCATACCCTCGCCGTTATCTGAGGGGTGGGTTATGTGATAGGCGTCACTGCTTGTTCCGTAGCCTGTAATCTCCGCCAGAATATTAGCCCCGCGACTCTGGGCAAATGCGAGATTTTCCAGCACCAGAACCGCTGCCCCCTCGCTAAGGACAAAGCCATCATGCTCGATATCAAAGGGTCGTGATGCCAATTTTGGTTCGCTGTTTCGGGTGGAGAGGGCCCTTAAAGCATTAAAGGCGGCTATGCCTATCGGGGTTACGGGAGCCTCGCTACCCCCAGCCAGCATCGCTTGGGCATAACCCCGCTTGATGGTTTCGTAGGCGATGCCGATAGCGTCGGCACCGCTTGAACAGGAGGAAGTGGTTGACAAATTTGGTCCTTTAGCTCCCAGCATGATAGATACCTGAGCTGAGGCCATATCAGCCGCCATCATTGGTACCAGAAAGGGACTTACTCGGTCCGGTCCTGTCTCGTGAAGTGTCCTGATTTGTCGGCTGAGGGTATCCAGCCCTCCCAGTCCGCTACCGATTATAATGCCGATATTATCCTGATTGCCGGAGTTGGTCTTAATTTCGGCCTGCTTTACTGCCTGCTGGCTGGCAGCTACCGCCAGTTGAGCGAAGCGATCCATGTGTTGGGACTGCCGGCGGCTTATATAGTGGGTAGCTTCGAACCCCTTTACCTCGCCAGCAAACTTGGTGGCAAAGGGTTCTGGGTCAAAGAGGGTGATGTAGTCAATGCCGGACTTACCATTAATTAAGGCTTCCCAAGTTGTGGTTACGTCAAGGCCGACCGGGCATAAAATACCCATCCCGGTAACTACCACCCTGCTATTTGTCGGCTTGACACTAAATTCTGGGGTCACTTTAGGCAAATCTTATCTTGGCTCTAGAGAACCATTTTGGGTTTCTGCTGCTTAAACCACGTCCGGTCATCAGGAACCTTGGGAAGATTATCCAGTTCCGTTTCGTGTTCGGCGATGAACTGCTTGCCCTTTTCTGTAGGTTCCAGCTGTAGGATGTATGTCTTCCAAGCTAGATAGCCCTTATCGACCAGTTCCTCTAGAGTGTCAGCATACTTTCTGGTTGTTGCCTCCGTCCAGAGCGTTGGTCCTGGGGCATCGTAATCGGAGACTATAGTCCGGGCATGTTTGCCAATATCGGTGCGCTCAACCACCCCCTCTTGGTTCATGTTTTTACGCACCGCATCCATTATTGCCATCTCCATTAAGGTTAACTTCTCTTCAGCCATAGCTAGGTTAGTCCTCCCTTTGTAAAATTGCAAGCGGTAGGGCAGAGTTAGTCCTCTTGTTTCAGAGATTCCGTTAGCTGCTGTAACTCCCAGGTTCGGTTGTACCAGGGAAAGGCCATTAGAGGAGTGGTAATTCCCGCCTTCCTTCTTTCCCGCAGGATTATCTCGCAGGCTATCTCAGCGGCCAGAGCAACCAGTTCACAAGCATAAGTAGACCACATTGAGAAGACCTCGCCCGATTGAAGCCGCTCTTTCTGTACCGGGTCACTGCGGTCAACCGGAGCCAGGCGCTTGCCAAAATGCCGGTCAGTTAAGTCACCACAGCGGATTACACCACCAGTACGTTTAGCAAACCGTTCCCTTAGTTCGGCGGCTCTTGCTTGGGCAAGAGTGAAACTGCTGTGTCCCCTGGAGCGCGGGCCTCCCATCTCGGTAAAGTCCACTCGCCCGAACTCCAGACCAATAGCGGCTACTGCCCCTACCAGTGCGCAGCAGATCTCACTGCCGCCGAAGCCTCCCGTGAGGGTGGTCATGGCCACCGTGCTCTCCCTCCCCCCCAAACCAAGGTGAAGGGCTAGGGGATACAGCGCGGTTTGACCGCAGGCCCGGTATTTAAGCTGCATTTCCCGGGCATCTCTGACCACTCTCCTTATTATGGCTTCGTCATCCGTTTCATCGCGGCTCATGAACTGCCAGTCCTTCCGGTGCTGTTCGTCCTTAAAAACGTCTGTTAGGTGGTCCATCCTCTTTCCGTACACCATTTGCCGGTTCTCCTCCATAGTCGATTCTTAATTAGTATATTGGTAACATTATACTTAATCCTGTCGTCATACTTCAATAATTCTTGTCCTCTCGTTTGACCCTGCGAGAAGTCGAAAGCTATAATTTCCGGGTGACATAATGGTTAGTATTAGGGATTAGAGTATGAAGATTAATCTGGGTAGTTTAGGTTGTAAGCTAAATCAGGCGGAGACTGAACTCCTGAGCCGGCAGTTTGCCGAGGCCGGGCATGACCTGGTGGCCTCGCCCGGCGAGGCTGATATCTATATTTTGAATACCTGCACGGTTACTCATATCGCCGACCGTAAATCTCGCCATCTGCTGAGGCTGGCGCATCGCCAAAATCCCCATGCCCTGCTGGTGGCTACCGGGTGCTATGCCGAGCGAGCCCCCGGGGAACTGGCTCAAATTGATGGGGTCAAGCTTGTTTTGGGTAATGGGAGTAAGCCATATCTGCGGGGACTGTTGGAAGAGTCTGGCTACTTAGGCAGGCCGATTGTTGAACAAGGCGTTTCGACTTCCAGTTACCGGAGTTTTCGCACCCGCGCCTTTGTCAAGGTGCAGGATGGCTGTAATAGCTATTGTGCCTACTGTATTGTACCTCTGGTTCGGGGTCGGGAGAGGAGCTTGCCCGTTAGCGAGATAGTTAGCGAAGTTGGGAGGCGGGTGGCTCAGGGCTATCGGGAGGTGGTATTAACCGGCGTCAGGGTTGGCTCGTATCACCATGACGGGACTGACCTCAAGGGCCTGTTACAACGTATCCTGACTGAAACCAGCGTTGAAAGACTGAGGCTGTCATCCCTCCACCCTCAGGAGGTTACCCCGGAGCTTGTCAGTTTCTTTCGTGATAAGAGGCTGTGCCCTCACTTCCACCTGTGCCTTCAGAGCGGTAGCGATAGCGTGCTTAAGCGGATGAGGCGCCGCTACTCAATCGCTGATTATGAGCGGGCGGTCTCCCTAATTCGGGCTAATGTTCCTGATGTTGCGATCACCACTGACGTTATGGTCGGTTTCCCCGGCGAGACTGAGGGTGAGTTTGAGGAAAGCCTTAGCTTCTGCAGGAAGGCTGGGTTTGCCCGGATTCACGTTTTTTCATACTCACGTCGTGGCGGAACTCTGGCTTCCCAGCTTCCTGACCAGGTAAGCGACGGGGTCAAGAAGGAGCGGAGCCAGAGGATGCTTAAGCTGGCTGAGGAGAGCGCCCGTAACTTTCACAGGCGCTTTCTGGGCAGAGAGATGCCGGTACTATTTGAGCAGCGCTCTAATGGCGTCTGGTCCGGTCTCACCGCTAACTATATCAAGGTGTATACTAGAAGTAGTGGGGATTTAACCAACAGGCTGGTGCCGGTAAAACCGGTGGCGTTATATAAGGATGGGGTGGGGGGGGAGATAATAAAAACTTTGGCCCAAAGAGTAGCATATTTTTAGTTTTCAAGTTAATCTTGTGGTTAGTCCTTAGGCATTGACCATGTGAATGAAGTACCAATTCTGGGCGGAAAACCAATCTCCGCTGATATTGTAAATTCTCTTGGCTTGAATTCGTTGGCTATTTCGAGTCCTCTTTTCAACCATTCTTTAATGCGGTCTCTAAGTCCTGTCTCTTCATCTCTAGTTAGGCTAGTATACCTTGATGTAAGTTTTTGGATTTCCGTTTCTAGCGCTACCAAATTTGTCAATTCTCTTACCAGTTTTTCTCTCGTTTCTTGACTGAGTTTGGCAATTTCAGCGTGATTCACTGCTCATTCCCTCCTTACTTTGTGAATTTTTCTATCCATGCCATCCCTTAGATTTGTTGCTACTCTGCCTTCTTCTACCCTACCTCCATTCCCAAGACCACTGAGGTCTCGACCTGGCGCTGTGGGATGTGCCAGCGTTATACCATCTCGCTCCTCAAGCATCTCCGTCATATGGGTGTGGTTGAAGTCAGCGTAGCGTGTACGTGCCAGC
>CAZHRO010000057.1:0-5997 GCA_964535045.1 uncultured Dehalococcoidales bacterium
CGGATGATTATACCGTGGAGACTACGCTGGTGGGGGGTGCCAGCTACGCTGATGCCCTGAAACAGGCTGGCTCACTGGAAGAGACGATGGTCAAGTTTTACACCGAGGCCGCCGAACAGTCCAAGTCTTTGATGGCTGATGTCCCCCGAGCCTTTATGCTGATTGTGAGAAAGCGGAACGACCGCCTCGCCAAATTGAGGTCGCTTCAGGCTCTCTAAAGGCTGGGGGCTGGGTGAGCCTGTTTGGAATACGAAAGATGAGACGGGGTAGAGATGACAAAACGGGGTAAGAAATATCAGGAAGCTGTTAAACTCGTGGATGGTGGGAGAAGCTATCCCCCCAGGGAAGCGATTGAGCTGGCCAAGAAGACGGCTTATGCTCAGTTCGATGAGACAGTTGAGCTTCACCTTCGGATGGGGGTTGACTCGAGAAATGCCAGCCAGCAGGTTCGCGGCGTAGTTCTTTTGCCTCATGGACTGGGTAAGGAGGTCAAGGTCTTGGTTTTTGCCCAGGGGGAGGCTGAGAGAATCGCCAGGGATGCGGGAGCCGATTTTGTTGGCAGCGATGAGCTGGTGAAGAAGATTGAGGGGGGGTGGCTTGATTTTGATGCGGCGATGGCTACCCCGGATATGATGAGTAAGGTGGGCAGACTGGGCAGGATTTTAGGGAGGCGGGGGCTAATGCCTAACCCTAAATCGGGAACAGTGGTGGCAGCGGAAGACCTGCCCCGGGCAATAGGCGACGCTCGTAAAGGCAGGGTGGAGTTTAAGCTGGATAGGACAGCCATTATTCATGTCCCGCTGGGTAAGGCTAGCTTTGAGGATGAGAAATTGCTGGATAATCTGACGGCGGTAGTGGAGGCAGTGGTGAAAGCGAAACCGAGCGGTGCCAAGGGACAGTACGTGAGGTCAGCATCAATAACCACGACCATGGGACCAGGAATAAAGCTCGACCTTAATTCAACCCTGGCCCTGAGTTCTGGTTGAGGCTGATGGGGTGAACCTTTAACAAAGAGAAGTTCCGAGATAGTATCAGTTTACTTTAACAGTTTGAATATTCCTGAGACAGCGGGTGCCGATTCAGGGCTTAATTTTATGCCTGCCGAGGAGAAAAAGGCTTTCCAACCGCATTCGGGTGCTGTTTGTCTGGAACCCGGACTCGGTTCAGCTTGAGCCCTTGTGTTCTCGGCACAAGGGCTCTTTTTTGGTATCAGACAAAGAGGTTAGGAGGTTAGCATGGATGTCTAGAGAAAAGAAGGCGAAAGTCATTGATAGTTTAGAAGAAACTTTCTCAAAGTGCAGCATTGGTATCTTAACCGACTACCGAGGGCTTTCCGCTCATGAGATGACCCTCCTGAGGCGCAAACTGGGAGAGTCGGGTATTGAGTATCGAGTTGTGAAGAACACCCTGGCCCGGTTTGCGGCGGAAAGACTGGGGTGGACTGATTTGGCGGCTACCTTTAAAGGCCCGGTAGCTCTGGCTTTGGGCTTTGGTGATTTGGTTGAGCCGGCCAGGGTCTTGACCGGCTATATCGACGCCGAGAAGTCAGTCCTGACCATAAAGGGTGGTTTTTGGGGTGACAGGCTGCTTACTTCAGAGGAGGTAGCGAGCCTGTCCCGGCTTCCGTCGCGGGAGGTTTTGGTAGCCAGTGTACTTGGTGCTATGCAGAGCCCCATTGCGGCGCTGGTTAACTGTCTTAATGCGCCGATAGTCGGGATAGCAAGGGTCTTACAGGCTAGAATTAATCAACTGGAGGAAAAGTAGGATGACAGAAAAAGAAGCTGAAGTGAAGCAAAGTGGGGTTACTGAGGCTGCTGAGGCTGCTGAAGCCGAAAAGCAGCCGGTAGAAAAGAAGGCAACGGCTGGGACTAAGGCAAAGACAGCCGCCAAGGCGGAGAAGAAGGCAGCCGGCGAGGCTAAAGAGGTTAAGCCAGCGAAGACAGGCGGAAAGGAGCCCGGGACCGACGTCGAAAGCATAATTGAGACCATAAAGGGCATGACGGTTCTTGACCTGTCGCGGCTGGTGAAGGCTCTGGAGGATGAGTTTGGCGTTAGTGCGGCGGCCCCCATGGTTGCGGCGGTACCGGCCGGGGCAGGAGCGGCAGCCGAAGCTCCCGCAGCCGAAGAGGAGAAGACTGAATTTAACGTAATCCTTAAGGAGGCTGGTTCAAATAGAATCGCGGTGATTAAGGCGGTGCGTGAGCTTAGCAGTCTGGGCCTGAAGGAGTCCAAGGACCTGGTGGAGAGTGTTCCCAAGCCGGTGAAGGAGGGGGTTAGTAAGGATGAGGCGGCAGCGGCGAAGGAGAAACTGGAGGCAGCCGGAGCTACCGTTGAGATTACCTAATGCTCGCCCTAGTGCTGGCTAGCGGAGGAGGCGCCGTCCTTTCGAGGCAGCCCCGCTTGATCTCGGTGGTGCTGAAGAAGTAGCGGAGGGTAGTGTCTCCAGGTTGCTGCTTCCTCCGGCCAGGATTGAGCCAGCAGCGGTAGAGGGTCAGGTTTTCTTTTAGCCCGGTTGCAAATGGTGCTCGCAGCGCCTATAATCCCCATTGAAGACTCTTGTTATGTGGGGAGAATTTGAGTATGCCCTATCCTGACAGCTTTGTGCTTCTGGTCATGGGTGGTATATTTGCTGCGGTTGGCGCGGGCATATTTGGCTGGAGTAAGTGGGCGGAGAGGAGGTACTACGACGCGCTCGCCTCTCGTAGTGATATGAAGGACTTTATCGAGAGTTCACCCGAGAGCTCGGGTTATGGGGCGTTGCGGACGGGGGGATTGGTGAGCATTATCATCGGTGCGGTCCTGCTGGGTATCGGTGGTGGCTTACGGCTCTGGGGATGAGGTGACCTACACCATCCTTCTCGGTCGATACTGAATGGCTTCAGCCAGGTGATGGGCTTTAATTATATCACCATTTTCCAGGTCGGCGATGGTGCGGGCCAGCTTCAAGATGCGGTGGAAGGCACGAGCGGAAAAATGAAGCTGCTTCATGGCCGCCTTAAGGAGGCTCCGGGCTGAGTCTTCAACCGGGCAGAGATCTCTTACCTCGGCGGGTGTCATTTCGGCGTTGCAGGTCAGTCGGGTTTCGCTAAAGCGGGTCTGCTGGATGGAGCGGGCGGTGATGACCCTGTCTCGGACTTTTTGTGACCCTTCCCCTAGTCTATCGTCGGTCAGCTTTTCGTAGTCAATGTGGGGTACCTCGATAAAGATATCAACCCGGTCGAGGAAGGGGCCGCTAATGCGCTGCTGATAGCGCGAAACCAGACCAGGTGAGCAGGTACACTCCCGGAAGGGGTCGCCGTAGAAGCCGCAGGGACAGGGGTTCATGGCTCCGACCAGCATGAAGTTGGCAGGGAAGGTCAGGCTGCCCAGTGCCCGGCTGATAGTAATTAGCTTATCCTCGAGGGGCTGGCGCAGCAGCTCAAGAACGGCATGCCCAAATTCGGGGAGTTCATCGAGGAAAAGCACCCCGCGATGGCTGAGGCTTATTTCCCCCGGCTTGGGCCAGCGTCCACCCCCAACCAGACCGGCGTTGGAGATGGTATAGTGGGGGGCGCGGAAGGGGCGCTGTGTCATTAGCGGGGTATCCGGTGGCAGCAGACCGCTGACACTGTAGATCTTGGTAACCTCAAGAGCTTCTTCGTTGGTCATCGGAGGTAAAATGGAGGGGAGAGAGCGTGCCAGCATGGTTTTACCACTCCCCGGGGGCCCCATCATGACCACGTTATGCCCCCCGGCGGCCGCTACTTCCAAGGCTCGCTTGGCGTGCTCCTGTCCTTTGATGTAGGCCAGGTCGATGCCCTGATTGATGGCGAGCGGGGCTTTTTCAGCTTCTTGAGTCGCGTCAGGCTGGTACTCGGGTACCGGTATCTCTCCCCGTAGATAACTGACCAGCTGCGACAGCGATGTTACCGGAATTATTCTTGTCCCCGCTACCAGTGAGGCCTCTCTGGCATCAGCCATGGGCACAATGACGTTGGAGAGCCCCTTCTCGTGAGCCAGAGCGACCATAGGTAAAACGCCGTTGGTGTGACGCAGGCTACCATCCAGCGATAGCTCACCAAGGATTATAGTCTGTGCGACGTCGGCCTGAACCTGCTCTGAGCTGAGCAGGATGCCAACCGCAATGGGTAGGTCATAGGCTGGGCCGGCTTTCTTGAGGTCAGCCGGGGCGAGGTTAACTACGATGCGCCTCATAGGGAAGCTACAGCCAGAGTTGCGGATGGCGGCGCGGACTCGCTCCCGGGCTTCCTGGACAGCGGCGTCCGGCAGTCCCACAATAGTAAAGGAGGGCAGACCCGGCGAGATATCAACCTCGACCTCAACAATTGCCCCTTCCAGTCCGACTATGGCACAGCTTACTACCTTGGCAAGCATATCCCCCCAAAGGGTATATCAGTTATCGGACAAACGATGCCGCAAGACGTTATTGAGCTGTCCAGCCGCCATCTACGGGAAATATCGTCCCGGTAATCATGCTGGCCTCATCACTGGCCAGGAAGCAAACCGCGGCGGCGATATCATTCACGGTGGCCAGGCGGCGAAAAGGAGTGCTATCCAATACGTATTTTTCGACTTCCGGGTCCTTCAGTAACTCCCTTGTTAAACCAGTGAGAACATAGGTGGGGGCGACGGCGTTGATACGGATATCGTAGGGGGCCCAGTCGACGGCACAAGCCTTGGTTAGCTGCACCACGGCTCCCTTGCTGGCGCAGTAGACGACTCGCTTTGGTCCGCCCACAATGCCCATTACTGAAGCGATATTAACGATTGAGCCCGTCCTGCGGGGTATCATTGACTGGACGGCGACGGCCTGATTACAGAAGAACAGCCCCTTTATATTGACAGACATGATGGCATCCCAGGCGGCTTCGGTGACCTCGTGAGCCGGCTGGCGGATGTTAATGCCGGCACTGCACACCAAGATGTCTATCTCGCCCATCTCCTGTCTGATGCGGCTCACCGTCGGTACAATTTGGGGCATATCGGTTACGTCGAGCTGGTAACCCTTAGCCGTGCCCTTCGCCTGCACCTTTTTGGCCGCCCCGGGTAGGGTCTCCGTATTGGAATCTACCAGAGCTACCTTGGCGCCGCTGGCAGCCAGTTCTTCGGCGCAGGCAAGCCCGATACCGCTGGCGGCTCCCGTTACCATAGCTACCTTGTTTTCAAGTCTGATGTCCATGAGCTATTCTTTACCTCCCTGTTCTTTACGGGCCTTCGGTGCTATACCTAAAAGTTTTTATGATAAGCGACGTCCGTCACGGCATAGTTCCTACTTAGCCGTCCAGCCACCATCTACGGGAAGGACGGTACCCGTAATCATATCGGTCTTATCACTGGCCAGGAAGCAAACCGCGGCGGCGATGTCATCAAGGGTAGCCAGGCGATGGTAGAGAATGTTATCCATAACGTATTTATTGAATTCTGGGTCTTCTAACATGACCTTGCTCAGGGGGGTTGCCACAAAGGTAGGAGCAACAGCATTAATACGAATATTATACGGCGCCCAGTCGACGGCACAGGCCTTGGTTAGCTGCACCACGGCTCCCTTGCTGGCACAGTAGGCAGCCCGCTTGATGCCGCCAACAAGCCCCATTTGTGAGGCGATATTAATAATTGAGCCCCTCTTACGAGGTATCATTGACTGGACGGCGACGGCCTGATTGCAGAAGAAGAGGCCCTTGGCATTTACGTCATTGATGGCATGCCAGCTCTCCTCAGTCACCTCGTGAGCCAGCTGAGGAATATTGATTCCGGCACTGCACACCAAGATGTCAATCTCACCCAGCTCCTGTCTTATCCGGCTAACCAGAGGTGCCAGGGCTGGGATGACAGTTACATCCTGCCGGTAACCCTTAGCCACGCCCCTTGCCTGCACCTTTCTGGTTGCCCCGGGTAGAGTCTCCGGGTTTTTATCCACCAGAGCCACTTTGGCACCACTGGCGGCCAGTTCTTCGGCGCAGGCAAGCCCGATACCGCTGGCGGCTCCCGTTACCATAG
>CAZHRO010000058.1:0-5986 GCA_964535045.1 uncultured Dehalococcoidales bacterium
ACATCATTCCGCGTGGCGACTAACTGGAGATATACTACCGGTCAGGGTGAGCGCAGAGAGGAGACAGAATGGTTCACGGTGGTTGCTTGGAACAGGCTAGCAGAGCAATGCAATCAGTTTTTAAGCAAAGGACGGCTTGTCTATGTTGAGGGCAGGTTGCGCTCCCGTACCTGGGAGGGTCAGGACGGAGAGAAGCGTTTTCGCAACGAGATAGTAGCCGACAGGGTAACATTCTTAGATAGGCAAACAGCAGCTCCCCTCCCTGAAGAGGGGGCGGAGGAAACCGAAGCCGCTGAAGTAAGTCCAGAGGACATTCCCTTCAGTTAACACTAAATAGTAGTGAGGATTTTTAAAAACAGTGACTCAGTCAAGAACCAATAGGGCCAGCAATGGGTTCAGCCGGACAAAGAGGCGATGGGGCAGTAGATACACGCCGAGACGTAAGGTTTGTTCCTTCTGTATGAGCAAAGCTAAAGTGATAGACTACAAGGATACCTCAAAGCTCCAACCCTACATCTCAGATAGAGGTAAGATTCAACCGCGCCGCCGAACTGGTCTCTGTGCTAAGCATCAGCGGGCTTTAGCCGTAGCCATAAAGAGGGCAAGATACAGCGCCCTGCTGCCATACACGCCCGAGCATATCTACGCGATGGCAACTCCGCGTAGCTAATTAATGCTGACATTAGCTAAATTAAGCCTTCTTTATCTCCCTTGCCGGGAGGGAGTGTACCCGGTCAGTTCCTCCGCCATATAAAACACGGCTCTGGGGGGCTTACTCCCGAATTTACTCCTTTTCACGGGCTCTTTGCGTCAGATTGACAGTTAAGAGGCGGTAAAAGTATAATAATGTAATCTATTTTAGGAGTCAGGGTGCCAAAACGGACTTATCAACCAAAGAGAATCCCCCGGAAGCGCGAGCACGGCTTCCGGGCGAGGATGAGCACTCGGGGGGGGCGGGCTGTCTTAAAAGCCAGGCGGCTTAAGGGCCGCACGAGATTGACCGTAGTATGAGGTCGCAGGTATTGTTTCCGCCGAGACCAATCCCATCGCTTCTAATGGAAATTGCCCCGCATTTCTTCAAAGGCTTTGATTTCACAGGTTAGATCAGCGGTAAAGAAATAGTTGCCCAAGGAGATTTTTCAGCCCTCTCTTGATAAATGCTCCCTTTCTTGGTAAATTGGTAGGAGAAGTGGATGCGGGGTAAACAGTGGCTTAGAGAGTCGAGGCAGTATGCCTTAGTCTATAATGAGGGGAGGTCGTGGGCAAATAATTCAGTGGTAGTGAAGGCTCTGCCCAACCGGCTCACTTTATCACGGTATGGCTTCTCAGTCAGCCGGCGAGTGGGTAAAGCCGTAGCGAGAAATAGGGTAAAGCGCCGGCTCCGTGAAATCCTGCGCACAACACCAATTAAGCCTGGATGGGATATTATCTTTATTGCTCGCCCGGCAGCTGACACTAATTACGCAAATCTCAAGAAATCTGTTACCGGTTTGCTACGGCAAGCCGAACTGGTAGCGGCGGCTGATGAAGAACCTTCTGCAACAGAGTCTAGCCGTAAAGAGAAAGAATCCGACTTTTCAACCCAGGGGATATGAAGAGGTTAGCTTTAAGACTAATCAGGCTCTATCAGGAAACCATATCGCAGGTAAGACCACCTTCCTGCCGTTATTACCCAACCTGTTCTCAATATACCTACGAGGCCATTGCCAGGTTTGGGGTTTTTAAAGGGGTATGGCTGGGGGCTAAGAGGATCGCCCGCTGTCATCCTCTCCATGCCGGCGGTTTTGACCCGGTACCCGAGAAATAGGACTTGAGGAGAGTAAGCAGGTGCGAATTAAACGAGGTAGGACATCCTGGGGCAAGGTTTTACTTCTGCTGACCGTTCTCCTTGTCGGCGGGATAAGCCTTACTGGCTGCTATGGTCGAGGTCAGCCCAGGGGCTGGTCAGGAGCCACGGTCAGTGGGGACAGCATCTTTGTGGGCTCGATAGAGGGACGTTTGGTAGGTCTTAATAAATCCGACGGAAGCTTCCTCTGGTCTGATGAGGGTGCGGGCACACTGGGAACCTCGAAATCAAAAGTAGCTATCTATGGCACTCCAGCCGTAGCTGAAGACCTGGTCTACGTCGGCGGCTACAACGGAAAGGTCTACGCCCTGGTTGCCGGCACCGGTGCCCTGAGGTGGGTATATCCCCGCGAAGGCAACCTCGATTCCATAATTGGTGGGATAGTAGCATCTCAGGGTAAGGTCTATTTTAGCAACTCAGGCGGTAAGGTCTACGCCCTTGATGCCCTTACCGGTGATAAATTGTGGTCGTTTGAGACCGGAGATAAGATCTGGTCAACCCCGACAGTTGAGGGAGGAATGATATATGTCAGCTCCTTTGACAAGAAGCTCTACGCTCTTAGTGCGGCTGACGGCAGTAAGCAGTGGGAGTTTGAAGTGGGGTCAACCATCATGACGACACCGCTGGTCTATGAAGATAAGGTATATATCGGCTCCTTTGACAGGCATGTTTATGCCGTGGATGCCAGCAATGGGAGCGAGGTGTGGCGGTCAGAGATTGAAGGCGGCAAGTGGTTCTGGACTAAACCGACAGCCCATAACAGTGTCATCTATGCCCCGAACCTGGATGGCAGGGTCTATATGTTTGATGCGCAGACCGGCAGTGAAATTGCCGGTGCTGTTGACCTGGGAAGCCCGATTAGCTCAGCGCCGGTAGTAGTCGGAAACAAGGTTATCATTGCCACTGAAGAGGGCAAGGTATACTCACTGGATAGCGGCAGCAAACAGCCCAGCCTGCTGATTGATGTAGGTGATAACGGGCAGAAGGTGCTGGCTCCACTTAGTGCTAGCGATGGAATTGTTTATATCAAAGCTCAGACGTCGAGTGGGGACAGGCTCTACGCCGTGAACGTCGAGACGCAGGCGATGCTGTGGAGTCAGTCCTTATTAATAAGTGAGGGGGATTGATTCGTGGATTGGTGGAACCTAGGTCCGGTAGCGCTAATGATAAACAGCCTGGTAGCGCTGTCAGGCTATTTAGGTGGTAGTTTTGGGCTGACCATTATTATCCTGACAATTATTATTCGGGCTGCCCTGTATCCTCTTACCGCAAAGCAGCTTCGGTCCAGTCGGGCCATGCAGGGGCTTCAGTCCAGGGTGGCTGAGCTTCAAAAGAAGTATGCCAAGGACAAGCAGAAGCTGGCTCAGGAGCAGATGAGGCTCTATAAGGAGTCCGGGGTAAGTCCGGCCGGCTGTGCCGTACCCATGTTAATCCAATTTCCCATCTGGATAGCCCTCTATCAGTCAATTATCAGGGTTTTAGGAGTGATTCCTGAGGAGCTGCTGGGTCTCTCACGGTATCTCTGGTCCTGGCCGATAGTATATTCCATTTTGCCCCTAGATAGTCATTTCCTCTGGTTTGATCTGGTTTACCCCGACATACCCGTAGCCATTCTGGTTGGTGTTACCATGTGGCTATCACAAAAGATGGTGACCCCCAGTGTGAGCGACCCACAGCAGCGCGCTCAGAGCCAGATGATGCTGTGGATGATGCCGCTGCTGTTTGGTTTTATCGCGACGAGCCTGCCCAGCGGTCTCGCCCTCTACTGGGTAACATCAAATGTTATCAGTATGATTATGCAGTACTTTGTCATTGGTGGTTTGGGAGGCCTATCTCGGGCCGGTAGCCGGCAGGCCGGCGGCCGGGAGTTAAAACGCCGCATTGTTCAGGCAGAAACAGCGACCACCAAAATTACAGCTACCGAGGCTGATATTGTTGATTCAGGTTCTGCTCCAAGCGAGGGAGTAGATGAAGGAGAGTATGGAGTTAAGCGCCAGCTCCGTGGAGGAGGCCATCAAGCGAGCCTTAGATCAATTAGGCGTCACTCGGGACGAGGTAAAGGTCACCGTTCTAAGTGAGAGCAAACGCGGTATCTTAGGGCTGGGGGGTGAGCCAGCTAGAGTCAGAGTCGAGCTACTCGAGCCTGTACCCAGGAAAGACGACAGGATTGCGGAAGTAGCTAAGGATACTCTGGAGGCATTACTCAGCAAGATGGGAATAGTGGCTTCGGTAGTGCCTCTGGTTCAACCGAGCGGGGGGGAGGCTACCGCACCGCTTGCCTTTGATGTCAGGGGTGACGACCTGGGTATTCTGATTGGGCGGCGGGGACAGACTCTGACTTGCCTGCAGTTCATGGTGAGGCTCATTGTCGGCCACCAAACCAAGACCTGGGTACCCGTTACGGTCGATGTTGAGGGCTACCGGCAGCGCCGCTCTGAGAAGCTGCGCGCTTTAGCCGAGCGCTTAGCAGAGCGAGTGACTACCAGGAAAACAGCATTCACCCTGGAGCCGATGCTAGCCTACGAGCGGCGCATCATTCATTTGGCCTTAGCCAATCACCCCGATGTGACCACAGAGAGCATCGGTGAGGGTGAAGCCCGCCGGGTGGTTATTCGGCCCCGGAAGTAACCAGGATTGCTTTATTCGTCAGAGTATGGTAATTTTTAAACTGTAGAGGCGTGGTTACCATTGGCGAGCTGGTCCCGTCCCGAGGGCGGGACTCTTTATATGGAAGTACGAGGAAGGTTCTCTTATGTTCCGTGCCGTAACGAGCAAGGTCAGCCTCCCACAGCTTGAAGAGAAGGTGTTAGGGTTGTGGCGAAGGCATAATACATTTGCGCAGAGCGTAGATGCTCGGCGAGGAAACAGTCGTTTTGTATTCTATGAGGGACCGCCGACCGCCAACGGCAGCCCGGGAATACATCACGTACTGGCACGGGTCTTTAAGGATGTCATCCTCCGCTATCAGACGATGAAGGGGAATTATGTGCCACGGATTGCCGGCTGGGACACACACGGGCTACCGGTAGAGCTGGAGGTGGAAGGAAAGCTGGGCCTTACCAGCAAGGCACAAATTGAGGAGTACGGTATCGACCGCTTCAACGCTCTCTGCCGGGAGAGCGTCCTTGGTTACCTTAAGGAATGGGAGGCGATGACGGAGCGTATCGGCTTCTGGGTTGACCTGGAGCACCCCTATGTCACCATGGATAATAGCTACATTGAGAGTTGCTGGTGGGCAATAAAGCAGATGTGGGATAGGGGGCTCATCTATCAGGGCTATAAGGTTACTCCCCACTGCCCCCGCTGTGGCACTTCCTTAAGCTCTCACGAGGTTGCCCTCGGTTACCGGGATGATGCCGAAGACCCCTCAGTTTATGTTAAGTTTAGGGTAGCGAAATCACTGTATTCGAGTCCGGGCTTCCTGGATAGACTGAGAGAATTTTACGGCGATAGGGAGACTGATTTTGCCAGACGACTTCTCGACCTCGTCGGCGATAAGCCTGTTTACCTACTGGCCTGGACAACTACTCCCTGGACATTACCGGGCAATACTGCCCTAGCGGTAGCCGCCGACGCTGAGTATACAATTGTAGAAGTCAGCGGGGAGTATCTCGTTTTGGCTTCTGCTCGACTAAACCAAGTGGGACTGGACGACATTCCCGTAATAGCTACGATTAAGGGTAGCGATTTGGTGGAACTCAGGTATGAACCTTTGTTTAACCCGTTTGATTTTGGGATATCCGTTGCTAGAATGGGCACGTTGAAGAAAGACGGAGAACCCTCGTCAGACGTCGTATGGAGGGAGGATGGCATCCTTAATTACCCGGTGATTAGTACCGATTTTGTATCAATGGAAGACGGCACAGGCATCGTCCACGTTGCCCCTGCCTACGGCGAGGTTGACTATCAGGCGGGAGAAGATAATAATCTTGATTTCGTTCATCCGGTGGATTTACAGGGGATTATTACGGGCACCTATCCCTTCTCCGGCAAGTTCGTGAAAGATGCCGACCCTATTATCCTCAAGGACTTAGAAGAAAGAGGGCTACTCTTCCGCAGCGAGAGGATTCGCCATACCTATCCCTTCTGCTGGCGCTGTGAGGCACCCCTCCTCTACTATGCCAAGCAGACCTGGTATAT
>CAZHRO010000059.1:0-5939 GCA_964535045.1 uncultured Dehalococcoidales bacterium
GGCAAGTCATTGTTTCGCCAATACAAACCCAGGTCAAAGGCGAAAAAGTCAAAGGCAAGAATGGTAAAATGTCCTAACTGCGGCCAGAAAACGGTAAAGGACGAGTCTAATTCTTGCCAGTGGTGCCGCTACCCCCTGAAGTGAGCTAGGTCTGAGGCAGTAGCCGGCACCAGGGGGCTTACCAAACGTAACGTCAGGAGGCTGCCCAATCTCTGAAGATGTGCCTGTCAGGATAGCCATGAAAGGAGCGATTGAAATAGAATACTGACCCCAGCAGGAAACTGTGGTAGCCTACCCAGAATACATTGACCAGCATAGTATAATCAGAAGTGACCAGAACCCGGTAGATTCCCAAGACTAGCCCAAGCAAGCTGAGGGCTAAGAGTGTTAGCTGGGGTAACAGATATTTGAAGGGGAGTCTCCCTTTAACGCCTTTGGGGGTTACCCCGAAGGCACGCTGTTTTCCCAGCATGGCTATCACCGACGAGGTAATAAGTATCCAGAAGCTGATGAAGCCGATGGATTGCCCGGCAAGTAGCCCAGACACCCGGTAGCCCCGCATTCCCATGCTCAGGTAGAACACATACAGGGAAACGATAAAATATGGCACGAAAGCGGCCAGATAAAACAGCGGTTCGGCAATCAGCGGGCGGATGCCAAACAGGATATAGGCAACAGGACATATCATGAAAATAAGGTTAGCCCAGCCAATGAGATAGTAGGAACTGGAAAGGGAATATTCCCACCATTGCGCTGGCCGGAGAGTGCCAGGGTGATGGAAGAGAAGAGAGACTACTCTCTTGAAGATGCCTATGGTACCAATAGCCCAGCGCATCTGCTGGGTGAAATAACCGGCCAGGGTTTCTGGCCCGAGTCCGTAAGTAAAAACCTTATTGTAGTACAGTGATTTCCAGCCCTTACTGTGCAGGCGCAGGCTGGTAGCAAAATCCTCGGTAACTGATGTCTCATCAAAACCGCCGATTTCCCGAAGCGCCTTAGTGCGCAATACCACATTAGTACCGCAGCAGAACATGGCATTACTGGTGCTTTTCCCCTCACAGATATATTCGTAAAATACCGCTTGCTGGTAGTATGCACCCCGGGCCACCACACTGTGCTCAGTATTAGCGTAAAACTGGGGGGTCTGCACAAAAGCCAGTGTTTCATCTTCCTCCAGTAGCGGAATAATCTCTTTAAGAAAGCTGGGTACCGGTTTCTGGTCAGCATCGAAGATAACCAGATACTTTTCCCCAATTGTCTTCAACAGGTCATTGATAGCACCTGCCTTGTAGCCGCGCCGCTTAACGCGGTGCACATAGCTGCATCCGTATTTCTCAGCCAGCTGCTGGGCTCCTCTCTGCAGGTCTTCCTTTGTTGAATCATCTAGCAAATAGACTCGCTTGTTGGGATAGTCCAGGTTGGCCACCGATGCGATAGTATCTTCTAACAGAGCCAAGTCCTCATTGAAACTGGCCACAATAATCGCCACCGGCGGGGTAGTGGTCGGTACGAAGACGCGCGTTCTAGTCACATCATATCCTTTGCTAGCCCGAAGCACAGTGGCGAGATAGCCTATACCATGAAAAAGGATAAAAACCTCAGCGCCAAGCAGCAGGATGGCAAAGAGACGATCTATCCACCTGTAGCCGGGATTAAACAGAGAGGCACCGCGAAAGCTGGCATAAACACAGAGTAACGTCAGGACTACCATTATTAGTCCATAAAGAACTGAGGTGCTGCTTCCCTTCCGCGCAGGGACAAGCTCTGTTCCTGCCCTAGAGCCCGCTACCCTGAAGATCTTGTTCACTTGCACCCCATCCAAGCCTAGAACGGCCTCTCGCCAGGGGTAACCACCAGCCCCTTTTCGGTGATGCGGAGACGATGGATGCCCATGTCGTGATTGGTGCCGCGCATCTTTGCCACCTGAATAGCCCGGTAGTTAGGAGTCACCTGGAGGATAATGACGCCGTGGGCGACAAACTGCTCAATCCCGTAGCGGGTAATCCTTGTTTCCCCCTCCAGCATCTCGGTCAGCAGCAGGGTGGTGCAGCCCAGTTCTCTGAGCATAGCTCCCAGCCGCAGTATATCACGGCGCAGTTCCACCGGATCATCATAGGGCAGCCCGAGGGAGGCAACCGAGTCGAACACAATGCGCTTGGCATCCACCGCCATGGCATGGCGGTGGATATTATCTAGCAAACTATCAATACTTACCTTACCCTGATCGAGTTCAAATGGAATAGGCGACTGAACAACGGCAAACTTCTTCTGTTCTATCATCCCCTCCAAGTCCCAGCCGTAACAGCCCATATCCTTAACCATGTCAGCCACCTCTTCTTCCAGGGTTACGAAAATCCCGTTCTCCCCAAATTCGGTGACACCGTGGTAAAGAAACTGGACGCCCAGTGTAGTCTTGCCTGAGCCAGCCGCCCCGGTGATTAAGATGATGCGTCCCCTGGGTAAGCCACCCTCAATCAGCTCATCCAGTCCGGGAACTCCAGTGGGTACTCGCTTTATCTGCATTATTTGCCTCCGGATGTCTTTTCGCTACCCTGGTGCTTGCCCGGCCAGAGCTTGGAAATCTCCGGGTCCTTGAAGCGCAGGGCAAAGAGCTTTGGTATCTCCCCCCGACTGATTACTAAATCCTCCTGTTGAAGTTTGTAGAGTACTGCATGGATGCGTGAGTATGGGATATCGCTCCGGGCGCTTATTACCTTAGCCGAAGACTCACCAACCTCGTCAAGGAAGCGATAGACTTTCACCTCGTCCTCTCCCAGATTTAGCAGCTCTGGATACTTCTCAACAAACGAAGCCATTTTCTTTCACCCCTTCCACTGTGCAAGTCACAAGTCAACGCTTTCCCTTATTCCTATCCCGACAGCAGCTTCTTGACCAGCCTCAGTTCATCCCTGACCAGGCGGGTTATCAGGAATTCTTCCTGCACCTGTTGCCTGCCCTGCATTCCTAGTTCGTTAGCCACGTCCTTGTCCTGCAAGAGCGCTACTATCTTTTCAGCGCATTCTTCCACGCTGGTGACCAGAAGCTGGCTCAGTCTATTTCCCATCTGCATTGGTATACCGCCAACCCTGCTGCCAATCACAACTGTGGCTTTCCAGAGCGCCTCAGAGACCGTTAGGCCAAAACCTTCACGCAGCGATTTCTGGAGCACCACGCTACTGGCTCTCTGGAAAGCGTTTACTTCGACATCGCTCAGGTTATAGAACACAAACAGGTCAGGGTCATCTTCTGCCTCCGCCTCCACCTTTTCAAGTATCTCCACGCCCTGAGGGTCATCACGCGCCAGCGAGCCGACTAATGCCAACTGCAAGCCTGGTACTTCATTCCTGGCCAGCCGGTATGCCTCAATAACTCCAAAAGGGTCTTTCCACGGGTCAAAGCGTGATACCTGAGTCACCAACGGGCGGTTGGCATCTATCCCCTTGCTGACCAAGAAATCAATGCAATGCCTTACTGGAAGCTCCCGGTTTTTGGGGCTCTGAGGGTCAATGGCTGGCGCTATCGCTCCTATCCAGGGCAACCGGAGGTCAGGGGGGATATACTGGTCTAGGGAGAAGACTGCACAATCATAACTTTCTACATAGGGCTTCAGGAATTGCCAGACTTCCTGATTAGGCTCGGAAGTATCTATATGGCAGCGCCAGGCCCATTTGGTCTTACCCCCGTTGCAGAAATACCGGAGGGCGGCAGGCTGGGGGTCATTTACAATCATCACATCATATTCAAAGCCAATGTGCTTTGCATTCTCCCGGTTATATTCCAGATAAGTCTCTTTCTCTTCTGCAGTAAGGCAATGTTCGGCACCTTGGAGGGCGTTGTGAAAGTTCTTGGTAACCCTGAAGAAAGGCTCAGCGCCGCTGAAGATGCGCCAGTCAGCAGCAATGCCGACACCACAGAGCAAAGGAATACAGGAATAAAGCAGCTCGGCGACGCCCCCTCCGTAGGGAGTTGAGTTGATATGGCAAAGACGAACGCCTTTGAGTTCCTTACCTAGTGACAGAATTTCCTCAATAACAGTATCCTCTACCAGAACCACCGGGCGGTAGGTATCAATCGTCTTTTCGCCAACCGCTATCTTCTCCAGCATAGCCTTTCCCACATACTGGCGGTTTACTCTTCCATCTCAATCCAGTCCCGGGAGAATTTGGACCATTTCATGTTGGCAACCCGGGCATAATAATGCTCACCTTCGGCCCTCGTTTCCACAAAGCCGTCCATTACGTACCTTATATTGTTCAGGGTTTGCTCAGCTACCGCCCCCTTTTCCACAACGAAAAGGGTGGTTACACCCCCATAGCTGGCAGCAGTCCTAGCAAGTTGCGCCACAAACCGCTGGACAGAGGCCAGCTCAAAATTAACAAAAAGGCTGCTGATAGAGTCAAAAACACGACAACCACCACCCTTATCACTCGGTGATTGCCCCAGCTCCCGGCCGGCATCCGAAATGACACCAGCCAACTGGTTAAGCTCCAAAGCTCCACTCACCACAAAGCGCTCACTACTCCCGATGCTGCCCCTGCTCCAGCTGTAGCCATCTACCAGCCTGAATCTGTTCTCTTCCTCGTAGTGGCTGACAGGCTCCGGGAGCAAGCCGCTGAGACTCTGCCGAATCATGGCTGGCTCATCGTCCAAGGTAATAATCATAGCGCGTTCGGAATTACTGAGTCCGGCTGCCAGAAAACGGCGGCATAGCAAACTCTTCCCGGAACCAGTCTCCCCGACAAGCAACACGTTGGCACCACGAGGCAGCCCACCGTTCAGTGCCTCGTCCAACTGTCGGTAGCCTGAGCTTATTCTGTCGGCTGTTGGTCTCAGCTCCGGGGGCGCGGCTACCCCGGTATCAGCCCTGCCACGCAGCGCCTTGGTTCTGCTGAGGAGAGCGGTGACTCTAGCCCACAACACGGGCGCCCTTACCGGTTTGACAATATAGTCATCAACCCCCTCTTGAAAAGCCTTAAGCTCGTCCTGCTCCTCACGCAATCCAGTCAACATTATGATGGGCACTGAGGCTGTTTCCGGAGTATTCCGCAGGTCTTTGGCCAGCTGATAGCCGTCCCTGACCGGCATTAGCACATCAGTGATGATAAGTTCTGGTTTTTCTTCCCGGGCTTTCTTAAAACCCTCGTCCCCGTTTGTTGCCTCAATAACCTCGTAGCCTGACTTAGCCAGCACTGCCCTCAGCAGATGCCGTACTGATGGCTCATCATCAACAACCAGTATCTTATCCATATAGTCCTGTCTCCCGGATTACAATGCCGCGTTGGGGTAAAATCTCAAAGATATGGTCGTTCAAATCGGTTGGAGTTCCCCTCATCTTGCGGATGTAGATAGTGCGAACCCGCCCCCTCTCTAACTTGTTCACACCCAGCACTATAATACCAGAGACGACAAACTCCTCTATCTCATGCTGGCTGAGTCTGAATGTCCCTGAAGGAATACCCGAGGTAATAAGGGTAGTACACCTTAGGTTGTCCTCAATGGAAAAAATAAGACTCCTGATATATTCCTGTACCTGAGTGGCCGCCTCCTGCCCAAAAATTAAAGGGGCAATAGGATCGATAACGAGTCTCGCCGCCTTTATTCTCCGGACTTGCTTGCTGAGGTCAGCCACTATTTCGCGGACATCTACTACCTTCTCCTTACCTACACGTATATTAGTGAAGTAAGGCGTCACATCCAGAAGGGCTATCCTTTTATCATCGATATATTTCTGCAGGTTCCAGCCCAGGGATGCAGCATCTTCCAGTAGATGACCAGGCTTTTCGTCAATAGACACATAGACCGCGTTTTCCCCTCTTGACATCCCGGCCAAGATATATTGCAGACAGAAGATAGTCTTACCTGTCCCAGCTTCACCACTGGCAAGATATACCTTGCCTTGCTGCAAACCACCAGCGATGAGGCTATCAAGACCCTCAATG
>CAZHRO010000060.1:0-2730 GCA_964535045.1 uncultured Dehalococcoidales bacterium
CGTAGCAAGGCTAAATTCTTAAAATGATAGCGAGGCCCAACCATCTTTCAGCATTTGAGCTATCCTTAAGCTAACATATTCAACCTTAATGCCCATCTCCTCAAGTATCTCGCTTACCCCCATTCTGTCAGAGCAGTACTTACAGGCCAGAATCTCAACGCCAGCCTCCTGCAATGTCTTTATCCTTTTCTGAACGTTCTTATTATGGGCAACCAGTTTTTCCGACGGCCCAAAGAGAATAACCTTAACTTCTTCCATACACTTCTCTTTGGCTACCGTCACGGGATAGAATAGTGCCATCTCCAGAGCAACATCCTTATCTCCGCTAGCCAAAAGAACGAAAAGTTTGTTCGCCATACACCGTCTCCTTCTCCATCCGAGTCCTAAGACCCTTTCTTTTACCTTTCCTAATAATCCGCTGTATAGGAAGTATCTCAGTATCGTCCAGCTTCTTGCCTCACCTGCCTCCAGCGCGGCTCGGCTTAAACTACCTCCGGCATTAGCTACCGCTTCCCCTTATCTATCCCCCGCGGTAGGGGAGTAATATGGTAATCTCATCACCATCCTTCAACCGCCGACCCATCTCCTCTGGGTAGATGCCCATCGCATTAAGATGAACCGTGATATAGTCGAACGCATTGCCTGTTCTGGCAAACCACTTACCAAGTTCGGGGAACATTTCGACCAAACGGTTAAAGCACTGAGCGACAGTGCTCGCATCAAGGTAGATTACCTGCTGGTCGTCAGTATACTGTTTTAGGTACGGGCTAACATTTACCTTTATCCCCACCACCTTACTACTCCTTACTTAGAGACGGCTCTAATACCTTACGGCGTTGCCTACTTTAGCCACACCTCTAATGACCCGGTTACGAGTTTTCTCCTGGAGCACGAGGGGCCAAATCTTAGGACTGTAAGCTATTGTTTCGATAATTCCTTTGCCACGGGGCAGACCTTCATACACCTGCCCAGACAGTAGTGTGTGAGGCTCAGCCTTATGCAATCATCGGTATCGGTCTTTACCGGCGTATCATACCAAAAAACTCCCCGATCAAAATCCGGGTATGGTGCAAGAGCCCCCGGGCAATTCTTGAGGCAAATTGAACACCCTTCACCAAGACACACCTTTTCCGTAAGGAGCGGGCTGGTCTTAAGCTCGGCCGCGGTTATCACTGAATTAAATCTTATACGAGGTCCATATTCGGGAGTAACCACCAGGTTATTAAGCCCGAACTCACCCAGACCTGCCATTACGGCCGCGTGACGCTGTGAAAACAGGCCCGCCTTCGATGGAATTGTCTCTCTAATGTACCGCCATATTGCCCTGGTTCCGTAGGTTGCCGGGAAAAACAGGGAGAGATAACCTCGACCCTCCAGAAGATTCGATAAGCGTAGCCCCAGCATATCAAGGAGGTTGTTTACCATAGCGTAACCAGTCTGCCGGTAAAAATAGTTCTGGAGCACATCCCTGCGGTGCTCCGGTGGTACCAGCTCAGAGTCAGCCATATGGCTTTCCCAGTAGAGTGCTTGGTGCAGCAAGGCAACACCGAAGGTTACCACAGACCTCGCTCCAGGAAGAAAGTCACGGGGATGATGACCCCTCGGAGCACCATCGAATCTTTCCACATTGGCGATACCAACCAAGCTAGCCCCGTTAACCTTTAGCCAGGAGACAACCTCGCTGGTTAAAGCCTCCATTAGTCCCCTCCTTTAACCAGTCGCGTTTTCCCAGGTCGAGCATTAGCTTGCTCCTGGCGCTCAACCAGGTCCTGCAGGGTCGTAGACTCCAGCACCTCACTCATCGCCCTTTCGAGTTCAGCCCAGATTTCCCGGGTAATACACAGCTGAGAGCGGGAGCATATCTCGGGATTATCAATACATTCTACAAGAATGAGTGAACCACCCTCAACAAGTCGAATCACCTCGCTTAGCCTTATCTTGTGGGGAGACTTAGCCAGCTGGATACCACCGGAGGGACCCCGCAAGCTCCTCACTATGCCCGCCGCGATGAGAGGCGTAACCAGATGCTCCAGATAATAGAGCGAAATCTCCTGCCTCCGGGCAATGTCCTTTAACGGAACCACTCCCCCTTTGCAGTGACAGGCCAGGTCTAAAAGCGCCCTCGTTACGTAGCGTCCCTTGGTAGAAAGCTTCACTGATTTTCCAGGACTTCTTGACTAATTTGACCAGCTAAGTCAACAATACCACGAAATAGAATCCTTGTCAAACCCAATATGCCAGCTGAGAACCGGCTTTAGCCACTACTGTTAGTGCCGGGATGGATTAACCCATATCGGCGGTATAATCTCAAAAATAGTTAATTAAATACACGATAAGTTATCTTGACATGCCACTTATGGGCTAGGTTATGATTTTCTAGTAAGCAACAAATCAAAATCTGACCATCGAAAAGCTATGACGGCAGCAAAGACCAAAGTCACTGTAGCCATCGGACTGGCAGTTGCCTTTATCGCCCTCAATATAGTTGATATTCTGCTCACCTGGCAGGGTTTAAAACTTGGCGCCATTGAGCTTAATTTTTTTATGAACAGCGTGCTGGCACTGGGTTTCTTTTCCTCGGTTGCCTTCAAACTCGGCATTGCATCCGGGATTGCAGCCATTATGCTGCACAGGGGGCAATTCGCCATACTTATCATCGGAGTGGGCTTACTCAGCTTTGTCTGTATCCGTAACCTGATGGTAATCGGACAGCTCTCGTGAAGACAGAAG
>CAZHRO010000060.1:2830-5910 GCA_964535045.1 uncultured Dehalococcoidales bacterium
ATCTCTCCCTTCCCACCAGACCTGACTCCTTTTCTTCACCGGAATGTAGCGCAGTGAAGCTATATAATCCAACCTTCCGGTTTGAGTTGCGCTATCTAGACGAGATGGTATTTCAAAACAATAACGGAGGGGAGAAGCCATGAAACGGAAGCGATTTGCCATATTAGCCTGGTGCTAACCCTGGTAGTTACGGGGCTGATGGTGCCGGGGTGTCAGTGCCAGCCAAATCTTTCAGGCCTCGCTCAGCTAGATTATCTCGTCGATAGCCTTGATTAGATTCTCCTCGTCGGGCATCCAGAAGCCTTCTAAAACCGGGCTGAAGGGTATCGGGGTATTTGGGGCACAGACCCTCTTTATCGGAGCATCAAGGTAGTCGAAAGCCTCTTCGCCGATTACCGCCGCAATTTGAGAGGCTGCGCTTCCTGACTCCGGCTCTTCATCCATGATTACCAGCCGCCCGGTCTTTCTCACCGAATCAATAATCGCCTGCTTGTCAAGCGGCACCAGGGTACGAGGGTCAATAACCTCAACGCTTATACCTTTGTCTTCAAGCTTATCGGCAGCCCCAAGCGCCCGCTCGACCATGAGTCCAATGGCGACAACGGTGACGTCGCTCCCGACCCTCTTAATATCTGCCTTCCCCAGGGGTATCAGGTATTCCTCCTCGGGCACCTCACCCTTCACCCCCCGGCGTAAAAGGAGCTGGTGGTAGAGAAATATCACCGGGTTATTGTCTCTAATCGCTGACTTAACCAGGCCCTTAGCGTCATAGGGAGTCGAGGGGACCGCGATCTTAAGTGAGGTCATATTCATCAGGAGTCCGTAGAGCGTCTTCGAGTGCTGAGCCGCACCTGAGAAACCGCCGCCAGAATAGCCCACAATGGTAACCGGCAGTTTCAGCTTTCCGCCAAACATATACCGCATCTGGGTCAGTTGATTGATCAGCTCGTCGCCGCATACGCCCAGGAAGCTGGCGTACATAATGTTGGCGATAGGTCTCATGCCCGTAGCCGCAGCCCCTATTGCCCCACCCAAAATCGCCGTTTCCGATATGGGAGCATCTATTACCCTCTCCGGCCCAAATCTTTTAAATAGACTCTTAAACTCACCACGGGGAGCCCCCAGAGCCCTCAGGTCCTGACCGATGATAAATGTCCTTGAATCCCTCGCCATCTCTTCAGCCACACCCTCGTTGATAGCCTGGAGATAGGTCAGTTCTCTCGTCTTAACCGCTCCCGACTGAGTATCACCCGGAATAATCGTTTCATCAGGCTCAGCGTAGACGTCATCCAGCGTTTCGCGGGGAGCCGGTAAGGGGCTCTCTTCAGCAAACTTCACCGCGTCTTCGATCTCTTTATCCACTTCCCGCTCAATTTCACAGGTCTCGTCTTCGTTCAGAATGCTCATCTCAATAAGCCTACTTCTGAACCTGGGGATAGGGTCCTTTTTCCGCCAGGCTTCAATTTCATCCGGGGCAATGTAAGCCTGACTATCTCCGGCCCAGTGCCCGTGCCGACGGAAGGTCTTACACTCCACAATCGTCGGGCCCTCGCCTCTTCTGGCCCTAGCTACCGCCTGAGCCACGGCCTCGTGAACAGCGAGGACATCATTACCATCAACGGTGACCCCTGGGATACCGTAGGCACTAGCCCGATCACTAAGATTGGGCAGCTTACACACATCGGAAATACGGACACTGATACCGTAGAGATTATTCTCAATAACGAAGACGACGGGCAGATTGAAGCCGGCAGCCAGGTTTATTCCCTCGTGAAACCGACTGGTATTGGAGGCAGCATCGCCAAAGAAACAGATAGTAACCTGCCCCGTCTTACGCAGTCTTGCCGAGAGGGCAGCGCCGCTGGCGATTGTAATTCCGGCACCGACCACGCCGTTAGCCCCCAGAGTACCAATCTCGATATCGGCAATATGCATTGAACCGCCTTTGCCCTTGTTGTAGCCGGTCCTTTTTCCATACAGCTCAGCCATCATACGGTCGGTCCGGCCTCCCTTGGCGATCAGGTGTCCGTGTCCGCGATGGGTGCTTGTGATATAGTCGTCAGGCCGCAGGCTGGCACAAGCACCAACCGCCACTGCCTCCTCGCCAGCATACAAATGAACAAAGCCGGGGATATTGCCCGCCGCGAACTCCTTAGCCACCCTCTCTTCAAAGGCTCTAATTCGCACCATGGTGCGGTACATGTTAACCAGCTTTTCTTTCTCTAAATCCATAGGCCTTTATCACCTACCCTGCCAGTTTGTTTTCCAGCCTGTTCCCGCCTCAGTGCCGGGTCTGCTCCCCACCTGGAGCTGTCACTTACCTAACCTATGATTGGCCAGCGCCTCAAGCGCCAGAACCAGGGCCGAATGGTCGAGTTGGTCGCTCTCCAGCGCCCCTACCGCGTTAAACAGCTCCTGGGCTATAGCCGTGCCGGGGAGGCTCATTCCCAGGCTGCGGGCTGACTGTAGTGCCAGATTCAGGTCCTTCTGCTGGTGTCGGATACGAAAGCCCGGAGCAAACTTGCGCTCAAGCATGCGGCTGCCGTGAAGGTCCAGAATTCGACTCTGAGCAAAACCACCCAGCAGTGCCTGCCTTACCTTAGCCGGGTCGGCTCCAGCCTTAGAGGCAAACAGTAGCGCCTCACCTACTGCCTCAATGGTCAACCCAACCACAATCTGATTAGCCACCTTACAGGTCTGACCATCCCCGTTGCCGCCAATATGAACAATGTTCTTCCCCATCAGCTCAAAGTAGGGCCTGATCTGCTCAAATATCTCCGGCTGCCCACCAACCATAATCGATAGCGTGGCATTTTCGGCCCCCACCTGCCCCCCGGAAACAGGAGCATCGAGCATTTTTACCCCTAATTCTTCGAGCTTTCTGGCGAACTCCCGGGTAGCAATCGGCGAGATGGAACTCATATCGACCACGACGGCGCCCGATTTGACTCCCTCAGCGACACCCGCTTTGCCGAAAAGAACTGCCTCCACATCAGGAGTGTCCGGTACCATGATGAAGACGATATTACACTTCTCAGCCACCTCCTTACTGCTGCCGCAGCCGACAGCCCCTTTCAAGG
>CAZHRO010000061.1:0-5902 GCA_964535045.1 uncultured Dehalococcoidales bacterium
TGAGCCTGACAGTAGTAACTCAAGTCGAGCAGCCCAGAGGAGCAAGGCTCAGGCGCAGGGCCGGGAAAGAGTTGTGCTGGGTAGTAGCCGGTATGCCGAGCCCTATGCAGAGCGTGCTAATTAGCCGCTTCACTGCTTGAGGGGGGGGATGCGCCAAGAATAATAGAAGAATAAAAGAGAGCGGCTGAAAGACACAAAGGCTCAAATCACCGTGAGCAAGGATAATTCGCTAGCCTTCGTATCACGGAAGATTATCTGCCAGTCTACTGGATTAACATTCCCAAAAATGTCCCCAGCAGTAAAGAATCGTGTGACTCCCGTTACGTCAGTATTATGGTATCGAGTTTATTCAAGAGGCGTCTTTTTAGATAGTTTACCGCCGCCAGCTTGCTAACTGGAGAGCGATTCTAGTCCAGACCGATCGGGTCAACGTCAACCGTCCAGCCTTGAGGTATTGGCATCCGGGCAAGAAAGGTAGAAGGCTCAGCACCCCGAAGGATAAGCTGCCAGCGGAACCTCCCGCGCAATCGGTGGACAAAGGCCGGCGCCGGACCAATCAGGCTGAGGTTATCCAGCCCCCGGGATTCTATTTCACTGGTCAGCCGCTCTTTCATCCGTTCTGCCTCTCGCTGGCAGATGGTGTCATTAGTGTGGCGGTAGGTAAGACGGGCCAGATGGGTAAAGGGTGGGGCCTGGAGCTGGCGCCGATAGTTTATCTCCCGCTCGTAGAAGCGGATGTAATCGTGCCCGGCCGCAGCTTGGATGGCATAGTGCTCCGGGAAATAGGTCTGGATGATAACCTTTCCTCCCCCGCTACCCCGCCCCGTTCTGCCCAGTACTTGAGAGAGCAGCTGAAAGGTTCTCTCCCCGGCCCGGAAGTCGGGGAGATTAAGGCTGATATCAGCGTTAACTACTCCCACCAGTGTCACCCGTGGCAGGTGTAATCCCTTGGCAATCATCTGGGTACCAATAAGAATATCAGCCTCATGGGCACGGAATCTGTTCAGTATCTCCCGATGAGAATCTTTGCCCTTGGTAGCATCGCTGTCCCAGCGCAGCAACCTGGCCTCGGGGAAGTCCTCTCTAGCGAGCTGCTCCAGCTTCTGAGTGCCGATACCCAGGAATTTTATGCGGCGGCTCAAGCAGCGAGGGCAGGTATCGGGAACCGGCAGGCGATAATTACACTGGTGACAGACCAGAGTGTCTTCATCAAAATGATAGCTGAGAGCCACTTCACAGCGCCGACAGCGAAGCACATGGCCGCAGCTGCGGCACTGAATAAAGGTAGCCCCTCCCCGTCGATTAAGAAACAGCATCACCTGTTCACTGTTAGTAATAGCTCTGGTAACGGCCTGAGATAGAGCGCGGCTGAAAATACTCCGGTTTCCTCGCTTGAGCTCCTCTCTCAAATCCACGACTTCAACCTGGGGTAGGGGTGAGCCTTCGTCAGGAACCACCCTTTCCGGGAGCTGAAGCAGCTGGTATTCCCCTCTCCGAGCGTGGTAGAAGGTCTCAACATCAGGGGTGGCGCTGCCCAGAACAACGGTAGCTCCGGTTAGCTCGGCCAGCTTAATGGCTACATCCCGAGCGTGGTAGCGGGGTGATTTATCCTGCTGCTTATAGGTCCACTCATGCTCCTCATCAATGACGATAAGACCTAGGTCGGGCTGGGGAGCAAAGATGGCACTCCGCGAGCCAATAACAACGTCAAAATCCCCCCTTCTTATCCGCCACCACTCGTCAAACTGCTCCCCTCGGGAAAGCCGGCTGTGCAGGACAGCCACTCTTTGGGGAAAACGAGCGGCAAATCGCTCTATTGTCTGCGGCGTCAGGGCAATCTCAGGAACCAGGACAATGCCCTTCTTGCCCCGCTTTACCGCCTCCGCCAGAGCCTGAAGATACACTTCGGTCTTACCGCTGCCGGTAACCCCGTGGAGCAGAAAGACTCTGGGCTTTGCAGACGGCCCGTTTTCGGTACGCAGCCCGAGTTTAATACGCTCTAAAGCGGCTCTCTGCGCGCTGGTAAGTGTTAGCGGCGCTGACGGAGTAATGTCCTGATAGGAAAAGGGGGCACGCCTCACCTCAATCTGCTGAAATGTCACCAGCCCTTTGCGCACTAAGGCATTAACCACCGTGCGGTCACAATCAGTATTTCGCCTGGCTTCCGCCCACGCTACGGGCTCAGCATGCTCAACTAAAAAGTCAAGGAGAGCTGCCTGCTTTCTGGCTCTTTGGCGGAGTAGCCGGGTAACCTCTTCGCGTGCCCTGCTCTCGCTAACTGCCAGGCTGAGGTAGGTCTCTAACTTTGGTTTTGCCCGGACCGCTTCGAGCTCATAGCTCCTTACCACTAACCCCTGCCTTACCAGCCGGGAAACGATGTTCTGAGCCTTCCTTTTCCCCCAGGGCTTCTCCAGTTCCTTCAGGCTTACTCTACCCCTTGCTTTAACCAGTTCGAGAACATGCTTCTGTTCCCGATTTAGCGCGGCGACATCGTGTTCAGACGACCCCTCCGACAGAGAAAGAAAGGTAATAATTTTACGCTTAAAGCCCGGGGGAAGCGCTAGTGCCACGGCATCAAACAGGGGCGAGAGGTAATGCTCGCTTATCCAGCGGGCGAGCGCTACCCGGGGTGGGGAGAGCAGCGGGCGGGGTTCAACTATACCGGCTATCTCTCTTGTCTCGGCAACCGCCGGGTAGGCGGTGAGTTCTAAAACGATACCCTGGAGTTGCTTATCACCAAAGGGAACCCATACTGCCTGCCCAACTTCGATGTTCAAACCGGAGGGTATGGTATAGCTGAATGTCTGGCGCCGGGCCGCTGGAGAGTTGACACTAACCTCAGCATAATCCATCCAGGACTCCAGTTATTTAGCTTTGGTCTAGCCTTCCTCTTGCTTTTGTCTCTTATCCCGCCGCCGTTCCTTAAGACGTGCCGTCTTACCACTGCGCTGGCGCAGGTAGTACAGCTTGGCACGGCGCACCTTTCCGTGCTGCACCACTTCTACCTTCTCTACCAGTGGGGACTGAAACAAGAAGGTACGCTCGACACCGATACCACGGCTAACACGCCTTACGGTAAAGCGGCCACCATCAACACCACGGCGCACCTTAATTACTATCCCTCGGAAAACCTGAATGCGCTCCTTATCTCCCTCCACTACCTTAACACTGACCTTTACCGTATCGCCAGGAGCAAGAGCGGGAATATTGGGATTCTTTTTAACCTCGACTAGTGATGCGATATCCATTTTTAAGACCCCTCAAAAAAGTTTTTAATCCTTATAAAGACCTTTATGCGGACCTAGCCTTTAGCCTTATGATATGGAAGGCCGGACTGCTCAAGGCTGTCAATTAGTTGTCTATCCTCTGAGCTCAGGTTAGCCTTCTCCAGAAGCTCGGGGCGGCGCTTGAGAGTGCGTAGAATTGCCTGCTGGCGGCGCCATTCAGCAATTTGGCCGTGATTTCCGGACCGCAGAACCTCAGGTACTGCCCAGCCCCGGTATACCTCGGGGCGGGTGTACTGGGGATACTCGAGCAGCCCCGCGGCGTGAGAATCATCCCCAACCGAAGCCTCCGAACCAAGAACACCAGGCAGCAGCCTGACGATAGTATCAACTACAACCATGGCGGCTAGCTCGCCACCGGTAAGTACATAATCCCCGATGCTGAGCTCGTCGGTGGCCAGGTGCTCCCTCACCCGCTCGTCAACTCCTTCGTAGCGGCCGCAAATAAGGATCAGCTGATTATTGCTCGCCAGCTCCCGGGCAATCTCCTGATTGAAAAGGCGCCCCTGCGGGGTAAGCAGGATAACGGGAAAGCCTTCACCTTCCGCCTCAGGACCGATAGCTTCCCTTATCTTCTCTACCGCTTCGAAAATGGGTTCGGGTTTGAGCACCATGCCGGCCCCCCCTCCATAGGCGTAGTCATCAACCGTAGCGTGGCGGTCGTGAGTATAGTCGCGAATATTGTGGATGTTTAATCTAACGAGGCCCCGGTCAACCGCCCGCTGGAGGATGCTCTCGCTGAATGGGCTCTGAAACATCTGCGGAAATAGGGTTAAGATGTCAATCTGCATTTGCCTCCGCCTTGCCGTGGGGGGCTTCGTGTTCTGTTACCACTCCCTGGATGATTTCTACGGCGTGGGGAATAACCGGCAGCACCACCTCAAGACATTCCTTGACCGCCCTGGGGCTACCGGGCAGGTTTATAATGAGGCATCTACCCCTGACCCCGGCGACCGCCCGGCTCAGAATTGCTGACGGTGTTGCTCGAAAGGTCTGGGCTCTCATCGCCTCGGCTAAGCCGGGGACCACTTTATCCACCACGGAGAGGGTGGCCTCAGGGGTAACGTCACGCTCGGCCAGTCCGGTGCCCCCGGTAGTCAGGATAATATCGACGCTACCTTCATCCGCCCACCCAGCCAGTTTGCTGGCAATAGCGTCTACCTCATCCGGGATAACCGCAGATTTGACCAGACTGCTTTCCAGTGAAGAAAGGCTATCCCTCACTACCGCACCACTCTTGTCCTGGCGCTCACCCCGCCAGCCCTTATCGCTAATCGTAAGAATTCCGACCTTAATCATGCACTACTTCAAGAGTTTTATTTTATCACATATGGAGTCGATAGCAAAATAAGCCGATTTGGGGGAAATAGGCGATAGGGGTATTGACAAAGCCGGGGGTTTGTGTTGTAGAATGGTAGGAAGTGGTGAAAAGTGGTACATACTGGGGAAGCGATGTTCTTCGGCGAGTTTGAATACAGGGTTGACGAAAAAGGCCGGGTGCCAATCCCCCCCAAGTTCAGAAGAGAGCTAAGGGAGAATGTGGTGCTAACCCCCGGTGTGGAAAGGTGTATCACCTGCTACCCCCTATCAGAGTGGCAAAGGCTGGCGGCGACCCTTACGGCTGGTTCGGTTACCCGTAGTAAATTGAGAAAACTGAATCGAGCCATCTTTGCCACTGCCTTTCACCTTAATATTGACAGGCAGGGCAGAATAGCTCTGCCTCTTCAGCTGCGAGAATACGCTGAGATTGGTGATGAAGCTGTCATCGCGGGCGCCAACACCTATTTTGAGCTGTGGAATAAAGCACAATGGGAGGAAGAAAAGGCTGCCAGCCAGGAGCAGGCCTGGCAGATCATAGAGAGCCTGGAGAAGCATGAATGAACCTAGAGCGGTCAGCACTCACCCACATACCAGTTCTCCTTGAGGAGACGGTCAGGGCGCTGGGGGTTCAGCCCGGGGGACGTTATGTTGATTGCACCCTGGGAGGTGGAGGACACGCCGCGGCCGTACTGGAGCAGAGTTCACCAGGTGGGCAGCTCTTGGGTATCGATGTTGACCCTGAAGCAATAGAAGTAGCCAGAAGCCGTCTCCAGGACTACAGCAACTCAACAAAATTAGTTAACCAGAGCTTTGTTAATCTTGAGAGCATCTGCCTTAAATATGATTTTCAGCCAGTACATGGCATTCTATTTGACCTCGGACTTTCCTCGCTGCAACTAGATAATGCTACCCGTGGTTTCAGCTTTCAGCATGACGGCCCTTTGGATATGCGGCTGGCTCCCGATCAGGAGATTACGGCGGCTGATATTGTTAATCACTATCCTGAGGCTGAGCTGGCCAACATCATTAGGACCTATGGTGAGGAGGTCCACAGTCGCCGGATAGCTCGTTACATTGTGCAGGAACGTCCCCTAGAAACTACCCTCAAACTGGCTCGGGTAGTAGCTAAAGCGGTTGGCGGCAGAAGAGGTAGAATTCACCCGGCTACCAAGACCTTCCAGGCACTGCGGATAGCTGTCAACCACGAACTCGAAAATCTGATGTCGGCACTAAGACAGGCAGTCAACCTTTTAGGGTTCGGTGGTAGGCTGGTCGTCATCAGCTATCATTCACTGGAA
>CAZHRO010000062.1:0-5893 GCA_964535045.1 uncultured Dehalococcoidales bacterium
TCCTGTTTATTTGTACCTCTTCTACAGAGGTTCCGGCCAGTCTTGCCATTTCGCCGGGGTGGGGGGTGAGTATAGCGTCGCTGGTGAGACGCTGCCACCAGTTGGGGATTCGAGACAGGGTATTCAGGGCATCGGCGTCAAGGACCAGCGGTAGCGGTATCGCCTTGGCTCTGAGAAGCATGTTATCTATAAATTCCATGGCGGCTCGGCTCTGCCCCAGGCCACATCCTAAAAGGACGGCACTGTAGCTATCCAGGTTCTGGTAGACAAGCTTGGCGGCAGTCGGCGATATGACGCCTCGCTGGGCTTCGGGTAGGGGGAGATAGGTTACTTCGGTCAATTTGGAGGCTAGAATAGGCTGTAGTGTCGTTGCCGTAGCCAGGGTTACCAAACCGGTACCAACCCGTACGGCACCGCTGCCGGCGAGGTAAGCGGCGCCAATATAATTGGTTGAGCCGGCGATAACCAGCGCTCTTCCGAAAGTTCCCTTGTTTGCCTGAAGAGGGCGCGGGGGTAGAACCGTTCTAGCCCATTTTCCGTCGATTAGCTCGTTGGTTACCTGTTCCACCAGGTAGGCCGGGATGCCAATATCAGCCACCGTTATCTTACCAGCCCTTTCTACGCCGGGGGTCTTGAGCAGGCCTGTTTTAGGGAAGCCGAGGGTAACGGTGTTGTCGGCGTAGAGGCAGGCCGGGTCAACTGCCCCGGTATCGGCGTTCAGGCCGGAGGGCAGATCTAGGGCAATAATGCGGAGAGACGGCCTGTTTCTTTTGGCGTTACTGACCCTGTCTAGGGCTGCCTTGAGAATGTCATAAAAGGGGCGAATTTTGCCAATACCGAATAGGGCATCAATAACGGCCGTGCTCGATGGCAGCAGGCTTTCCAGTTTATCCAGGTTCTCGGCCTCATTTACGCTAATGCAGTCTATGTCGCGTTCCTGGACCAGTGCGAAGTTCTGGTCGTCGGGGGCTCTTTTGCCGAAGAGAAAGAGGGTAACCTTGGCCCCCCAGTCGTGGAGATGGCGGGCGGCAACCAGGCCATCGCCACCGTTATTGCCGGGTCCTATCAGTATGAGAAGGTTCTGTTTTTTAATATTGCCCAGGATTTTCCTGGTTTCCTCGGCAAATGCCCTCCCGGCATTCTCCATGAGCTTATCCGGCGGCAGGCCAATATTGGCGCAGTCCTGCTCCACCTGGCGCATCTGGTTAGCGGTTAGTATTTTCACCATGTTTCTCTATTAAAGAAGCTATTTGGCTAATGTTAGCAATGTGAAGTGTAGCAATATCGGAGGTAGTGGTCAACCTTCGTGTGTTGAGGGTGGTCTGTTCCGTGAATAGTTTGACATAAGGTAGTCTGCAATTATTCTAAATCAATGACCTTACCCGGGTTCATGATGTTGTTGGGGTCAAAGGCCCGTTTTATTCTTTTCATGAGTTCCATTTTAGCCTTATCGGCGGCTATCGGCAGGTAGGCTTTCTTGACTATACCGAGGCCGTGTTCTCCTGAGATTGTCCCGCCAAAGGACACGGCCAGCTCAAAGATTTTGCTCAGAAGCTCTTTTATTTTGGCTTCCGTCTCTTCAGTACCGTCTCTCATGGGGTGCAGGTGCACGTTGCCATCGCCGGCGTGACCGTAGCTGATAAGGGGTATCCCGCATTCACGGGCCATTTCTTTTACCTTCCCGATGAACTCGGCAATCCGGTTGCGGGGGACAACGGCATCAACAATTTCCGGCATTCCGAAATGGCAGACGGCGGGATAGAACCTTTCCCTGAGCTCGAGGAGGTTTCTTTTGGCGCGCTCGGTGCCGGGCATGAAGATATCAACGGCACCGTGGCCTAAGCAAATCTCACCAAGGCTGGTGGCGAGGTGGTGAATCTCATCTTCACTATCCGCCTCCACAATTATCATGAGGAAGGCGTCATAGTCATGGAGCGGGATTTCCTTACCGGTATACTGCTCAACCATTTTGATGATGTCCTGCTCCATGAACTCCAGACCTACCGGGAGTATTCCCGCCTTGAGGATATCAGGGACAGACTTAATGGCATCGTTCAGGCTGTTAAAAGGGACAAAGAGCACCTCCCTTTTGCCGGGGGGAGGAACTAGCCGGAGCAGAATCTTGGTTATAACCGCAAGGGTTCCCTCGGAGCCAGCAATTAGCTGGGTCAGTTCGTAGCCAGTCGAGCATTTGACGAATTTTCCTCCCGTCTCAAGTATTTCTCCGGTTGGTAGCACTGCTTCCAGCCCAAGGACAAAGTGTCGGGTCACTCCGTATTTAACAGCCCTCATCCCCCCGGCATTGGTGGCGACATTCCCGCCGATGGAGGAGCTGGTCTCCCCGGGATATAGCGGGTAGTAAAGCCCCTGTTCTTCCACTGTCTGGTAGAGGTCGGAAAGGATAACCCCGGGCTCAGCAGCGGCCACAAAGTTATCTCTATCTATTTCCAGTATCCGGTTCATTCTCTCAAGCGAGAGGACAATCCCGCCATAAGCGGGCACGGCGCCGCCGCAAATCCCGGTACCTCCACCCCGGGGAGTGACTGGAATTCTTTTCTCATTAGCTAGCCTCAGTATCCTGGCTACCGAGCTGGTATCGTCCGGCTTAACCACCGCCTCCGGCAGAACCGGTTCTAACTCGGGTGTCTCATCCCGTGAGTAGTTCTCCCGTTCGTCGCCGGTTAGAACGTTCTTGGCGCCAACTATCTCAGTTAGTGAGGATAGGACGTCGTCGGTTACCCTGCCGTAGTGACTTGAGTCTATCATCTTTTGCCGCCCCACGGTACCTCGTTGACTCTGTTTACTCATCTGCTGAGGCCCTCAAATCTCTCTAGTTTTCTGGTCATTGCCTGCCAGTGAGTGCCGCGCCAGTAGATTCGGTGGCACATGGGGCACTCCATATATTGACTTTGCGTCTGGAAGACATAGGGTGGCACCAGCTCCTTCACCTCTCGTTTACTCCTTTCCGCTAAGGGTTGATTACACTCCAGACAGATGCTGAAGGGCCTGAACTGGGGGTTTAGACTGAGTGTGGCGAGCACCTGATACATCTGTAGCTCAGGTTCGTCATCCTCTAAAAGGATGGTTTTAATCTGTCCGTTAGTCACCACTTTTCGCTTCATAATCTGAGTGTCTTTAGTCAATATCACCCGATTTTCCTTTTGTGCAGTAGCTATCATTTGCGAATCATTATCGCCCCTGAAAAATAGAGTATCATATCCCATCATTCTTAGCCACTTGGCTAGCTTACCCACATTCTGGTCGACAATAAACCTGGGGTTGTCTCTCAACTCTATCCCTCTTGTTCCCCCCTGTTTGGAGTTAGGGTTCTCTATCGCTTAGTTGTATCGGGCGGGAAGTGCCGGGTTTATAGCTTAATTTGCATTCCCTCATAAGCCAGGGTGATGGGGTGCCTTAGGAGCCGGGCTACGGTGGCTAATTCGGCCCCCGTCTCCTCCTCCAGTGCTGGGTTTATATGAATAATGACTACTTGAGGTAGGTAGCCCTTAAGCTCTCGGAAACTAGCCAGTTCCTGCTGGAGCAGGTTGGGAGTGAAATGGCCCCGCTTCTTGTAAAGCTCCTCAAACCGGTTCGGGGCGCTGACCTCGGTAATAAGGAGCTGGGGTGAGATGCGCTCCCAGCAGTCTTGAAGACCGGGGCCGGTATCGCCGGTATAGAATACCGTCTTGCCCTCTGGGGAGGTAACCTGGTAGCCAACGGTGGGGGTTGAGTGGTTTACCGGGAGGGGTAATATGCGGTAGCCTTCGATTTGTTTGGCCTTATAGGGTTCAAGCGCAGTGAATTTGATGGTAGGCTTATCCTGAGGAAAGTCGAGGAAATTGGGGTAAAGCTTATTACCCAGAATGAGAGTCAGGGCTTCGTAAACGGATAAGGTAGAGTATATATTGACGCTTGCCCAGGCCATGGCAAAATTGAAGGCGATAGTCGGGACATCTTTAATGTGGTCGTAGTGCTGGTGGGTGAGCAGAATCGCCTTAAGTCTTCTTTGTTCGGGAAAAGATAGGCTGGAGGTAATTGCCCCGGCATCGATGACCATTATGTCATCAATAAGCAGGCTGGTAAGTTTCGTATTCTGTGATTCGCAGTTGTGGGCACCCAGGATTGTGATATTCATTAGTTAGTGATTAAATTTGGCGACGTCGCATACCTAAATCCAGTGCTGGCGGCGGAAGAAGTAGAGCATACTGGCAATAATTGCTATCATGATAAGGATGATGTAGAGCAGCGCGTAACTGGAGTTTTGGAAGGGTAGTGGAATATTCATCCCCCAGATACTAGCGAGTAGGGTAATGGGGAGGAGAATAGTGGCGATGATAGTCAGTATTCGCATAACCTCGTTGGTGCGATTGCTTGCCAGCGAATCATGGGTATCATTCAGTCCCTCGATTATTTCTTTGTACTCATCTAGAGCATCCCAAATCTTGTCCAGGTGGTCAACCGTATCGCCAAAGTAAACGGCTAAGTCCATCTTGGCGAAGCGGCGAGCCTTGGGCTCCAGGCTGCCGATGACGGCCCTCATCGGCCAGATGATGCGGCGGAAGGAGATGATATCGCGTCGAAGTATCGAGATTTCCCTAATCTGGCTCCGTGTTCGGTCGGAGAAGATTTTCTCTTCAACATCCTCAATATTTTCCAGCATCTTATTTGATATTGGCAGGCAGTAGTCAACCAGCCGGTCGATTATCCGGTAGAGTATGTAGCCAGGACCCTTGCTGAAGTGCTCTTGCCGTGACTCCTCGTCAATCTGACACTCCCTGAATAGTTTTACCAGTGGTTTGAGCTCGCCTTTGTGCAGGGTAATGAGATAATCCTGACCAATAAATACCGATACCTGGCTGGGGGTGGTTACCCTGGCCTCTTTATTGAAGACCGGGAAGTGTAAGACCAGGAACAGGTAGTCTTTATATTCATCTATTTTGGGGCGCTGGATTCGACTGAGACAATCATCCAGATCCAGGGGGTGGAAGGGGTAGTGTTGCGCCAGATACTCGGTCTCCTTTTCCGTGGGGTGTTCAATGTCAATCCAGGTTAGTTCCCCCCAAGTGATTGACTGCATATTTAGCGCTGCTTCTTTTTTTACCTGAGGAATCGCCATCGTCAATTACCTTTCGCCTAGCTAGCTTAGAGAGTTACCGAGCTCTTTACTGAAACTCGATTGCACTCTTCAGATAGGCTGTCACTTTAAGGTAAACGAGTGCAACTTAGCATTCTTATTTTATCACAATTCTTGCTTCGTCGCACCTGAGGTGATATATTAAGAGAGCGTTTTGATAGTATTTGGCGAAGTTGAAGATGAAGCCTACCAAGCCGCCGTTAAGACATAGAATCAGTCTCAGGATTAAGAAGGCACTGGGAATGAATATCTTTCTGTGTGACAGCTGTAAATGGAACTGGCGTAGTGCGTGTCGTAATCCAGAGCGTCCCAACGCTACCTGGTGTCCTGATTATACCAAGAGAGGAACATAGACAGTTCCAAACTGAAAAACCGATTGCCTTCACATTGAGAGCCCATCTTTATTATCTTGCCTCGCTAATATTACTACCCTGCCCGCACTTATTTTTCTTTCTGCGTGGTTACTACCTTTATTATTTTGAAGCTAGTTATTCCTAGATGACTGTTATATTATTATAAAGAGACGGACGAGATAGGTTGTGTTCTGGATGGGAGAATTTGATGGGGCTTAAAGGTCGTATGTATTTGTTAATTGCCCTGCTTTTCGGTATTCTTTATGGGGTAATCACTGGCATTGGCATCTGGGCGGGGGCTGGAAATGTTACCTTCTATATCATCCTGGCCTTTGCCTTCCTTGGCATGCAGTATCTGGTTGGTCCTGCTATTGTTGCCCGGACGATGAAGGTAAAGTGGGTTTCG
>CAZHRO010000063.1:0-5808 GCA_964535045.1 uncultured Dehalococcoidales bacterium
CGACGTCCACAATGAGGCAGGTTGCACCGGCGGCGATAGCCATGGCAACGAAGGCGTTATTGAGCAAACTGCGGTCGGGCAGGCCAAAGGAGACATTGCTGGCTCCCAGCGTCAGGTTCACTCCCAGCTCAGCTTTAATCCTTTGAATTGTTTCCAGAATGACCCGACCGGAGCTGGGGTCGGCTCCCACCGCAAAGGCAAGGCAGTCAATGATAACGTCGCCGCGGGGGATGCCTTCCGTCTCCGCGAAGCCTAAAATCCTACGGGCGATGGCGAGCCTCCGCTCAGCATCTTTGGGGACGCCCTGTTCATCCTGCACCAGGCCAATGACCGCCGCCCCGTATTCCCTGACGAGGGGCAAGACCTTCCTGAGAGACTGCTCTTCACCCGTGACCGAGTTGATAAGCGGTTTACCATCGTAAACCTTGAGGGCGGCTTCTAGGGCCTCAGGGTTGGGGCTATCCAGGCATAGCGGCACATCGACGGTATCCATAACCGTCCGTACGGCTTGGGGGAGAAGAGATACCTCATCAACCCCGGCGGCAGCGACGTTGACGTCGATGACATCTGCCCCTGCCTTTACCTGCGCCAGTGCCTCCTCGCGGACAAGCTCCAGGTTGCCGGCCTTCAGGGCTTCTGTCATTCTCTTCTTGCCGGTGGGATTGATACGTTCCCCGATGAGTATGGTTGGTCGGTTATGACCAATAATCACCTCCCGGGCAGCACTTGACAATCTGGTTTCCACTAGCTAATCTCCTTTCTCTTCCCTTCTACCATTCGGTAGGTCCCCAGGGAGCTTGCCGTGACGAAGGTGCGCATGAAACCGGGGGCACTGGCCAGCTCAACGTAGTTGACCCGGGAAGCGATGTCACGGGCCTCGGCTCGCTTGCGCCGGGAAATAAGGGCCAGCTTGGCGCCTATACCGGCCGCATTGCCCACCTGTCGGAAGCGGTCCGGGGGCAGCGATGGCAGCATACCAATCGTTATGGCGCTGGTCACATCAATGTAGCTGCCGAAGGCGCCAGCAATGACCACCTGCTCTATTTCCTCTTCCGTGCGTTTGTTGGTCTCCAGCAGCACCTGAATACCGGTGCGGATGGCTGCCTTGGCCAGCTGTAACTCGCGTACATCACCCTGAGTGATGGCGATGGCTGGCTGCCCGTCCCGTTCTTCCTCGCTGACAATGACAAACTCGCGTTGGCTTTTATGAGTGCGGATGCGGGGGTGGTTATCGCCCATCCGGCCGTTATCTTTGATGACTCCGGCCAGGTAGAGTTGAGCCATAGCATCCAGAATACCGGAGCCGCAGAGGCCGGCCGGAGGTGCTCCCTCAATGGTCTTATACTGAACGTTATCATCATCTAGTCGTAGCCGCTCGATGGCACCCCGCGCCGCCCGCATCCCATCCTTGATGTGGCCGCCTTCAAAGGCAGGCCCGGAGGCACAGGAAACACTGGTTATCTTGCCGTTATCAATCAGGGAAACCTCGGTATTGGTCCCGATATCTATAGCTATTATCGTGCCTTCAGCCTGCCACACCCCGGTGGCCAGCAGCATGGCGACGTGGTCGGCACCAACAAACCCGGCGATATTGGGCAGGAGATGGGCATAGGCTCCCGGCGCAATATGAAGTCCCAGGTCGCGCGCCTTTATGTCCACCGCTTGGCTGACGGCGGGCACAAAGGGTGAGAGGGCTAGCTGGGCTACCGGCAGGCCAGCCAGTAGGTGGTGCATGGCAGTATTGCCGACTACTACCGCGTCAGTGATTTCATCCGCTTTGGTATCAACCTGGGCGCACAAATCACTGGCTAGCTGGTTTATGACCTCAACGGCCAGGCTTTGCAGGCGCCTGCCTTCGGCCGGTGATTCCAGTGCCTGAGTAATGCGGCTGACAATGTCTTCACCGTAGCTTATCTGGGGATTCATGACTCCCTGAGCCGATAGAGTCCGGCCGTCGCTGAGGTCAACGAGGTAGCCGGCAATCTTGGTGGTGCCCAAATCTACGGCCAGCCCCAGATTACGGCTGGATGCGGGACCGACAGCTATTACCTCGTCATCGCGCACTACCGCCTGAAGCTCCCATTTCCCGGAGCGGAGCTGTGGCGAGAGTCGTCGCAGAATATCGATGTCAATGGATTGGCAGTGTAGCCCGTGTTTTTGGTTTAGCGTCTCCAGCAGGCGCTCGTTATCGCCCCGCAGGTCCGTCAGTGCCGGGGCTGGTAGCTTTACCTGGTAGGCATAAACAACCGGCTCCGGGAGGACTGCTGTCTCCTGCCCCTCAACCTGAGCACGCTGGGGAGTCGTCATTGATTCGGCGGGTATGCTCAGCTTGACGTTACTTACGGGATAGGTTTGACAGGCAAGGCGCCAGCCATCTGCTAGCTCTTGAGGCGAAAAGGCCTCCCGCTCACTGGAGGCTGGTTCTGAGACAGTTCCGCTTAAAACTCGCACCTTACAGGAGCGACAGGTTCCCCTACCCCCGCACAGGCTGACAATGTCTACACCAAGTCGGCGTGCACAGGCCAAAAGAGATTCATTCTCCCGGCATTGTCCTCTTCGACCTATCGGTTCAAAATCAACGGTGTAGGCTGTCATGCTCCTCCATCTGATTTTAGAGAAACTTATTTGCCCAGGACTATGCCGGCGGGGTCTATTTCTTCACGTAGGATTCTGAGGTGTAGCTCAGAGGGTTCGGGACTGGTTTCAACCTCATCGGGGATCATGATATCAAAGCTACTGTTTTCTTTCACCTCATTTATATCTATCCCAGCATGCAGCGACAGCAATTTTAGCCGTTTTGTTTTCTCGTCAAAGCCGTAGATACCTAGCTGGGTGATGACCCTGTATGGTCCTGTACCTCTGGGGAGCCCGGCTTTTTCTCTAGCATCTAGGCCGTCTAGATAACCTGGTGTCGTCAAGAAATCTACTTTTTCGACAAAGGTTCTTGTGGACTGATTGGCAATAATAGTTATCAGCCTTGATGAGAAAGAGGCTACGTCATTAGCTCCACCGCTTCCAGGTAAGCGCACCTTAGGTATATCGTGGCTACCTATGACGGTGGTATTTATGTTGCCGTAAATATCCATCTGCGCGGCGCCTAAGAAGCCGTAATCAATGTATCCTGCCTGCGAAAGTGACATAACGTCGTGCATGCTGGAGGCAGCTACACCTTTATAGTAGGTTCTGGATTCTCCCACCGATATAGGTAACTCGGGAAGCTGGGGCCCGGTGCCCCCAGCTTCAAATACTATCAGTAGACCCGGGGCATGGGTTTTCTGAGCTAACATAGAGGCTATTATAGGCAACCCCGTGCCCACAAAAACAGATTTCTCATTCTCTAATACGCTAGCCCCAATGAACGCAAGATACTCTCTTAAATTATACTTACCCTCTACTATACCTGTTAAAGCCATATTCCTATTTCTCCTTGATTCTAGCCTTTTTTCTCCACGGGGCTATCATCGGCTCCCTGAGGAATTCTCTCTTCTTTAGGTAGTTCAGCTTCTTTATGCCGCCGCAAAGCTCCAGATAATCCTCAAAATTATCAACGCTGAAAATATATTTCTGCAGGTACTCATCTACTCCTTCAGGAGTTTTAGAAACCCTTAGCCATTCGGCTATATGTTCTTCGTCATAGTAGTACATCCCGGGCATCTCACAAGGATGAGAGCCATAGGGAACTTCAACCACAGCGTCAACGATAAAGAATGGTATCACGGTCTTCCAGGACTCCCTTCGGATAAGTTCATTGTCCACTATTTCTTCGGTAGTTATTATTAGTCTCCGGGCACACCTAGATAATTCGAAGTCTTCGACTAATATGCTGTCTATCTGGGCATTACCATAGGCATCACAGCGGTGGACATGAATAAAGGCCACATCAGGGTAAGCGGCAGGTATCAAATTGATTGGTTTACCACTAAAGGGGTCCGTGACAACCCTGCAGGAGCTATAGTTGTTGGTATCGGTACCAAGCATAGTGCGGCTGGGTATGAAGGACACACCCATCATAGCTGCTAACCACCGCCACTGGTATCCGGCATTACTAATTTCGGCAACTACCTTACACTGACCATTTTCTACCATCCTCCGCGAAGCTGGAGATAAGCCTCTAAGTTCATGGCCAAAGGAGTAGGCTGCCTCTACCTTACTTACACAGCCACTACCTACCAAAATATCGCAGTCATGAACTGCCGTCTTACCGGCCAAAATGAGGCCCCTTTTTTTCTGCCTGATTATTTCGTAGATGATAGCCATTGATACCCTTACGTGACCAAATCCTCCGCTAGCTATAAAATCCCCGTCGTTAACAAATCTAGATACAGCCTCCTTGGCTGACATAGTTTTGTCCTTCAGAGCACGGGACTTATTCTTGAATACCCACTCTCTAGCCTCATCAGGGTCATGCCATCCTGTAAGCTCTCCCTTACCTTCTCTTAATACTTCCATACGTTTTAACCCCCTTCGGTTGATTAGACTCTTGCTTACCGTCTCCATTTTCAAAAAAACAGGCTAATAACTAGGTAAAAACTTGGAGGGGTAACTTCATAGTACCACTCCTGACAATATATTTCGCTCTTTAATCTCGTTACTTGTTGCCTGGACTCAACCCCGGCAATGCGTTCCCGCACCCCAATCGAGGCTGACCCGGCGCTCGTGCCCTTACCGGAGCACTGAGGTGCGCGGTGCTCCTTTCAGTATCTTTCAAGAGGCCAAACTGCCCGGGAGATGCTTTAGTTCTGGCACATTAGGGCAGCCAGTTTTATCGCCTCAATCAGACTCCGTGGGTTTGCGGTGCCCTTCCCGGCCTTGCCAAAGACGGTGCCGTGGTCGACCGAAGTTCTGATAATCGGTAGACCCAGGGTTACGTTGACGCCCTCGTCAAAACCTACCATCTTCATCGGGATATGCCCCTGGTCGTGGTACATGGCGATGGCAACGTCAAACTGCCCGCGCAGGGTTCGCAGGAAGACGGTGTCGGGCGGTAGCGGTCCGGTGACATTCAGCCCCGAGGCTCTGGCGGACGCTATGGCCGGTATTATCTGCTCCTGCTCTTCGTTACCGAACAGGCCATTCTCGCTGGCATGAGGGTTAAGTCCGGAAACAGCTAATCGCGGCTCAGCTACTCCCATTCGCCTTACGGTATCGTTGCTCAGCTTCAGGACGCGCAGGATGCGGTCTTTGGTCACCAAATCACAGGCTTGTCTTAGGGAAACATGGGTGGTAACGTGGGTAATCCTCAAGTTTCCGGCCGCGAGCATCATTACCACGTCCTTGACGCCGCACAGGTGAGCCAGAATCTCGGTGTGACCCGAGTAGGCATAGCCCGCCATATTTAGTGCCGCTTTGTTGAGCGGCGCCGTAACTACGGCATCTATCTCCCGGGCGAGAGCCAGTTTGGTGGCCGTTTCAACGTAGGCATAAGCGGCAGCCCCGCCCATCGCGGCGACTTTCCCCCGTATAAGTTCCTCGATATTCACATTTCCCAGGTCAATCACTTCGATACTGCCCTCGGCAAACCGGGCTTCGCTTACGTTTTTGATAGTCCTGACTTCGGTGGGTATTTTCACTATCTCCACCGCAGCGCGCATCACGGCGGCATCGCCGATAACCACGGCTCGGCAGAGTTCTCGAATCTCGTCAGAGCTTAGCGCCTTGACGGTAATCTCCGGCCCGGCGCCAGTGGGGTCTCCCATGGTTACGCCTAGAAGAGGCTTTCTTCTCTGTGCCACCTTACGCTCCTTTTTAGATACACAGAACAGTATCTAAATCATATTAGCACATTGCAATTTGGCGTAACAAGCGTGA
>CAZHRO010000064.1:0-5782 GCA_964535045.1 uncultured Dehalococcoidales bacterium
TTTCAAGCTCTCCTCAAACTGTTTTGGTGTCATTAAAGCCATGCTCACCCCTCCCTCTTGGCGGCAACCTGTTCGCCAACCAGGCTTATTACTCAGAAAAGCCTGATGAGAAGCCGGTACTGCCACCGCCTTAGAAATTAATCACTACCGAGACCGCCACAAGTATACCTTAGAATTAAAGGTGAGTTCTAGTTGAGTGTTAGCCGGTACTGAAGCACTTGAACTAAGTTGTCGGTGTGCCTAGCTTACCCGCGGCCTTTAGGCTTTAGGCCGGCTCTGAAGGACCCTGGATGCCTGATGAGGAAGACCTAATTAAGGCAGCGAACCAGGTTCTTTAGTTAGTCTTCTGTGTATGCTAAGATTATGACGATTGGAGACATAGTCAGTGAGTCAATTACAACTGGCCTGCTATCTGAAAGCGACTTCGCAAGACCGCTGGTTCAATCTCTGGTGGTGCGGGCAGGATTTCAGACACGTCAGAGGCAAATCCGGTCGGAATCGAGGTTTCTTCGATTCACCAAGTCTCTATCGTAGTTAGGGAATCGCAGCAGACTATGAAAAACTACTGGAGGGAGGAAAGGGGGGATAGTTAAGTGATACTGCGTGTCGACATGAGCCGTTTAGAGATTGGCTATGAAGACCTTCCACCTGAGTGGAAACTCATAGGTGGTCGAGGTCTGATTGCCAGAATTATGAATAAGGAGGTACCACCCGATACTGTCCCACTTGGCCCGGAGAATAAACTGCTCTTTGCTATCGGCCCGCTGGCGGGGACACTGGCCCCCCAGCTTGGCAGGATATCGGTCGGGGGCAAAAGTCCGCTGACTCTGGGGATAAAGGAGGCCAATGCTGGTGGGCCAGCCGCCCAGAAGCTTGATAGGCTGGGCATACGGGCCATTATTATTGAAGGGATTCCCGAGCGGGAGAGGCTGTACTTCTTAAAGATTTCAAAGGATAAAGCTGTCTTAACCCCTGCCGATAAACATCAGGGAATGAAGAACTACGAACTGGTTGCCGAGATCTACCGGAGACACTGGGGAAAACCAGCGGTAATTAGTATTGGAACCGCTGGCGAAAGGAGGTATAAGGCAGCATCTATTTCGCTAACTGATATGCTGGGTGACCCCGCGCGTAGTGCCGGTAGAGGTGGCCTGGGGGCAGTTATGGGCTCTAAGGGACTCAAGGCGATTATCATCGATGATTCAGGTACGCCAGAGGTTTCAATTGTCGATAAGGCAGTGTTCAGGCAAACGGTAAGGGCTTGGGTCGATACCATTCATAAGGATGTTACCTGCGGTCTGTTTTCAGCATTTGGCACCCCGTTTACTGTTGCTGCCAACAGCTATCAGGGAACTATGCCGGGGAATAACTACACAGTCGGTAGGCCGGAGGGCTTCAGGCAAGTAACCGGTGAGGTTATGAAGAAGAACATGATGGAGCGTGGCGGGAGGATGCATGCCTGTATGCCGGGTTGTGTTGTAAAATGTTCCATCATCTATAAAGATGCTGAGGGAAGACGTCTGGCTTCGGCCTATGAGTATGAAGGGGTGGCGATGCTGGGTACCAACCTGGGCATCAATAACCATGATGATATTGCCAGGCTCAAATTCATCTGTGACGATTTGGGTATCGACATCATTGAAATAGGTAGCAGCTTGGGCGTGGCGGCTAGTGTCGGCAGGATGAAGATGGGTGATGTTGAGTCGGCCATGAAACTGCTGGGAGAGATAGGAGATGGCACTGAGTTTGGTCATATCCTGGCTGACGGTGTAGTTGCCACCGCTAAGGCCCTTGGTGTTAGCCGGATTCCAGCCATAAAGGGACAAGCCATTCCGGCTCACGAGCCAAGGGCGGTTAAGGGGATGGGGGTAACCTATATTACCAGCCCTATGGGAGCTGACCATACTGCCGGGCTTACCTATAGAATACCGTTGCAGAAGACCGGTCAGATCGCTAATTCGTTGAGGGCTCAAATACAGGCGGCAACCTGTGATACGTTTGGGTATTGCCTCAATTCCGTCCCGGGAAGACAGGCATCAGTCTACGCTTTCTTCGCTGACCTGATGAATGCTCGCTATGGGATGAACCTTACCCGCAGGGATGTTTTGGAGATAGGTAAGCAGACGATTAGGGACGAGCTTAAATTTAACGAGGGAGCCGGATTCAATAAGCTCCATGAGCGCTACCCAGCTTATATCCGCACCGAGGTATTACCGCCAACTGGTAACGTATTTGATGTCGAAGATTCTGAGATGGATGGTATCTGGGACAGATTGGATGCCTTCACTGAGCCGAGTCGGATTTGGGAGATTCGCTTTCCCCTTCTTCCGTCGATTCTATTTGGTGCCGGGGTGGTTCAGGGATTAGGGGAGAGGGCAAAGAGACTTGGCATAAAGAAGGCCCTGGTGATTGCCGACCCGGTAATGAAGAAGTTGGGGCGTGTTGATGAACTGCGGGGATTACTGGAAGGGAGTGGTCTGGATTCGGCGGTATTTGCCGAGGTTGAAGCCGACCCCCCGATTGAAGTAATCGAGAAGGCAGGTAGTTTTTATAAGGAGCAGGGTTGCGACGGATTAATTGCCTTAGGTGGCGGAAGCTCAATGGATACGGCTAAGGCCACTGCCGTGAGGGTGTCTCATTCTGGCGTATTAACAGAATTTGAAAACATGGTTGGTGGTAGAGCCAAGATTAAGCCACTTTTGCCGCCACTAATCTGTATTCCCACCACTTCAGGCACCGGCAGTGAGACCAACCAGTATGCCGTGATTACGGATAAAGAGCGGAGCCTTAAATTTACCATGATGAGCGAATTCATGGTGCCCAAGCTGGCAATAATTGACCCGCTTCTGTGCAGAACGATGCCTCCGGCGGTAACAGCCGATACTGGTATCGATGCCTTAGCTCACTGCGTGGAAGCGTATGTTGGCACGAACGAAGCCTATCATCCCTATTATGAGGCGTTGGCTTTGTATGGCGCCAAGTTAATCGGTCGCAGTCTGAGGAGAGCCTATGAAGATGGCGGGGATATCGAAGCCAGAACGGATATGTGCATGGCCGCAGCCTACGGGGGCATTTCTTTTACCAAAGGTCTTGGCCTGGGGCATGCGATTGGTCATGTTCTGGGTGCTTTCTATCAGGTTCCTCACGGTAGGGGCTGTGCTGCTGGTCTTCTCTGTTTTGTCCGGGCTAACCAGAGAATCTGTGAAAAGCAGTTTCTCGATCTGGTTTGGGCATTAGGAGGGTCGGGCGATCTAGAAGAGGCTCTTAAGAGACTATTTCAAGACCTGAATGTGCCTGCTAGATTCGGAGACTTGGGAATACCTGAGAACGATTTGGGGAAGATTGCTTTTGAGACATCCACCAATGCGGTAAATTTGGCGGCTAATCCCGTGCACCTTACTGAGCATCAAATCTTACAGCTGCTCAGGGAGTTCTACTAGCGTAGATGACTGACTGACCTCGTATACCTCAGCACCGTGTCCCGGCTCTCCCATCCACCAGGTCTTCTGTCGTCATCGTGTCTAATCCTGCCTCATGTGTGAGTAGTTCGGTTGCTTATAAAAATGCGGGTAGATATGCTAAAATATAAGTGGATACAGTGTCGGTATAGTGCCCTGTGTAGCGGGAGGGATCGCATAGTGGCCTAGTGCGGGCGCCTGCTAAGCGCTTACCCTGGGAAACTGGGGTCGTGGGTTCGAATCCCACTCCCTCCGCCAAACGGAGATGAATGCCCCCTCGAGAGGGGCTTAAATTTTAATACCGCGGTAGATGACAATGCCTAAGTACTATATCTGGACTATCGGCTGTCAGATGAATAAGGCTGAGTCGGAACGTCTGGGTAGTTATCTGGAGCAGCATGGCTATCGGGCGTCAGCTACTGCCGAGGCGGCTGAGCTCATTGTAGTTAACAGCTGTGTTGTCCGACAGAGTGCTGAGGACCGGGTTAGTGGCAGGATTAATGCCCTGAAATCGATAAAGCGTTCTCGTCCTGAGCTGACCCTGGCAGTTACCGGCTGTCTTGTAGATTCAGAAGTTGACCAGCTTAAGGAACGGTTTCCCCATGTCGACCACTTCTTTAAGCCTGGTGACTATCCACCCTGGATGGAGCAGACTGAGCCAGGCACGATAATACCTCGGCACCCCTTACCGGCCGCCTACATACCTATCATTCAGGGCTGTAATAACTTCTGCTCCTACTGTATTGTTCCCTACCGCCGCGGTCGGGAAAGGAGCCGCCCGGTTGAGGAGATAGTTAGCGAGGTAAGGAAGCTGGTATGTCGGGGGGTAAAAGAAGTAACCTTGCTGGGGCAGAATGTAGATTCCTACGGACATGACCTTCCCGGGACGCCTGATCTGGCTGACCTTCTTGATAGGTTAAATGCCGTAGATGGACTAGCTCGCATCCGCTTCCTGACCAGTCACCCTAAGGATATGAGCTCCAGGCTTATTGAAAGGGTGGCCCATCTGGACAAGGTGTGTGAAGAGATAAGCCTCCCTGTCCAGTCGGGTAGTAATGACATCCTTAAGGTAATGAGGCGGGGCTATACTGCGGAGCGCTACCTTGAGCTTGTTGGTGAGATTCGTGGTAAGATACCAGGTGTTGCGCTGAGCACGGATGTTATTGTTGGCTTCCCATCAGAGACCGAAGCCCAGTTTCAGGAGACCTATGACTTGCTCTCAGCGATGAGGTTTGATAAAGTCCATGTAGCGGCCTATTCGCCAAGGCCAGGAACTGTCGCCGCTCAGAAATTTGCTGATAATGTTCCTCTTGCCGAGAAAAAGGAGCGGCTGAGAAAGGTTGAGAAGCTTCAGAAGCAAATTTCCGCTGAGAATAATGCTCAGCTACTAGGTAAAACGGTTGAAATTCTGGTAGAGGGTAGTAAAAATGGTAAATGGCAGGGTCGAACCCGGGGTGGGAAGCTGGTGTTTTTTGAAGAAGCTGGTAATTATTTAGGCCGGTTGGCGAAGGTACGCATTGAGAAGACGAGTCCCTGGGCGCTGCAGGGTAGCCTGGAGACCGCTAAGCTGATGAAGGCAAGGAGGGGAAATGGATAAGAGCATAATCTATATTATTATCTTTCTGGTTGTAATCTTTGTCATGTTCTACTTCTTCATGATCAGGCCACAGCGCAAAAGGCAGAAGGAGCACGAGGAACTGCTTAGCCAGTTGAGGAGCGGTGATAGAGTAATCACTGCCGGCGGTATTTACGGACGGGTTGAAAGCGTTGACCAGGATAGCGTTGTTTTGAGGGTAGAATCAGGGGCAACGATAAGGGTGGCGAGAAGTAGCGTCGTGGGTAAAGCATGAGGAGGAATGGCGGGTAAAGTCTCTCCTGTGATTCTAACGCTGGGGAGTGAGGAATGAGTAAGAAGATTGTCGCGCTGATAGTGGTGTTGGTTGTCGGGACTTGCTACTTTGCGGTTAGGTGGCAGCTTGCCCGGAACGATTTGGCGGTGGCTGGGGCAGAGCTTTCTGGCGTGCAGGCTGCATTGGAAGGCAGTGAAGGGGAAATATTAGGCACCCGGGGTGAAATAGCAGCTCTAAAGTCCGAGCTTCAGGATACCCAGGACCACCTCTCAGACGTAGAAGCCGAGCTGGAGTTAACCAGGGACAGCATGTCCGATGTCGTGGCGGAGCTTGAGGATGCCCGGGCTAGGCTCTCTGCTGTCGAGGCCGATGCGCTTCACCTGCACAATCCCACCTTTAAGGAGGCACGAGACTTCTTGGAGGAAGACAAGACTGATGCCAATGAATACGTTGAAGGTGAGTACATGTGCTCTC